>NZ_JAOCLK010000014.1:0-102449 GCF_029845265.1 Ectopseudomonas oleovorans | reverse complement strand
TTTTTTGGAGCACTGAAAATGCAGTGGCAACCCCATATCACCGTGGCCACGGTGATCGAAGATGATGGCCGTTTCCTCTTCGTCGAAGAGGTCAAGGCCGGCCGCCTGGTACTCAACCAGCCGGCCGGGCACCTGGAAGCCAATGAATCGCTACGCGAAGCCGCACTGCGCGAGACGCTCGAGGAAACCGGCTGGGACGTCGAGCTCACCGCCCTGCTCGGCATCTACCTCTATACCGCACCAAGTAATGGCGTGACCTATCAGCGCGTGTGCTTCAGCGCACGCCCCGTGCGCCATGACGCCGAGCGCGAGCTGGATAACGACATCAGCGGCATCACCTGGTTGACCCGCGATGAGCTGGCCACCCAGCCCGAGCGCTGGCGCAGCGAGCTGGTACTGCGCTGCGTGGACGA
Organism: Ectopseudomonas oleovorans; assembly: GCF_029845265.1. NCBI lineage: Bacteria > Pseudomonadati > Pseudomonadota > Gammaproteobacteria > Pseudomonadales > Pseudomonadaceae > Ectopseudomonas > Ectopseudomonas oleovorans. Next base: position 102,036 of record NZ_JAOCLK010000014.1, on the reverse strand, counting down.
TTACCTGGCCGGTGTAAACGGGCCGCTTGAGCTGCTGCGCGACTAAGCGTAGCCCAATGAGATCCGGGGATGTCGTGCTCACCGGTTCCAGATGAGGACGCAGGGCGGACCGGAACGCCGGCCGCTCGTAGCGAAGCGAGCAGTCCGCCGCTCTTGAGCGCCACACAAACCCAGCGGCGTACTGCTTCGCGACGACTGCATGGATGCAGGAGGTAGAGCGACGCAGGAAGCCAAAGCCGAGTACGCCCTACGGGCGGCAGGCTTTCTGGTAGACTCGGCAACTTTTAAGGCTTCACTCGCAGATTCCTATGCAAGCACCTAGCACCCAACGCGTGATCGTCGGCATGTCCGGCGGCGTCGACTCGTCCGTTTCCGCCCTGCTGCTGATGGAGCAGGGTTACCAGGTCGAAGGCCTGTTCATGAAGAACTGGGACGAAGACGACGGCACCGAATACTGCACCGCCATGGATGACCTGGCCGACGCCCAGGCCGTATGCGACCGCATCGGCATCAAGCTGCACACCGCCAACTTCGCCGCCGAATACTGGGACAACGTGTTCGAGCACTTCCTGGCCGAATACAAGGCCGGGCGTACGCCGAACCCGGACATCCTGTGCAACCGTGAAATCAAGTTTAAAGCCTTCCTCGACTATGCCCTGTCGCTCGGTGCCGACCTGATCGCCACCGGTCACTATGTGCGTCGCCGCGATATCGATGGTCGCACCGAACTGCTCAAGGGGCTCGACCCTAACAAGGACCAGAGCTACTTCCTGCACGCCGTCGGCGGCGAGCAGATCGCCAAGACCCTGTTCCCGGTTGGCGAGCTGGAAAAGCCGCAGGTACGCGCCATCGCCGAGAAGTACGAGCTGGCCACGGCGAAGAAGAAGGACTCCACCGGCATCTGCTTCATCGGTGAGCGTCGCTTCAGTGACTTTCTCAAACAGTACCTGCCGGCCCAGCCAGGCGACATCGAGACCACCGAGGGCCAGGTCATCGGCCGCCATCACGGCCTGATGTACCACACCATCGGCCAGCGCCAGGGGCTTGGCATCGGCGGTCTCAAGGACGCCAGCGACGATCCCTGGTACGTGCTGCGCAAGGACCTAACGCGTAACGTACTGATCGTCGGCCAGGGCAACGAACACCCCTGGCTGTTCTCACGCGCCCTGCTCGCCTCGGAAATCTACTGGGTCAACCCAGTGGATCTGAGCAGCCCGCGCCGCCTGACCGCCAAGGTGCGCTACCGCCAGAACGATCAGCACTGCACCCTGGAGAGGACCGAGACCGGCTATCGCGCCGTGTTCGACGAGCCGCAGCGCGCCGTCACTCCGGGTCAGTCCGTGGTGTTCTACGACGGCGAGGTGTGCCTCGGCGGCGGCGTGATCGAAACCGCAGAAGCCTGGTACGAGGACGCCCGATGAGCCCGCTGCAGGAGCAACTGGTTGCCCTCGGCGCCGTATTCGAAGCAGCAGTGCTGGCCGACAAGATCGCCCGCACCGGCCAGGTCAGCGAAGCCTCGATGGGCTGCATGCTCGGCAGCCTGCTGGTGCGCGACCCGAAAAGCACGCTGGACGTATACGGCGGCGACGATCTCAACCTGCGTGACGGTTATCGCGCGCTGATCAGCTCGCTGGAGCGCAATCCGTCTGCCTTGCAGCGCGAGCCCCTACGCTATGCGCTGGCGATGATCGGCCTGGAGCGGCAACTGGACAAGCGCGGCGACATGCTGCAGGTGATGGGCAGCCGGCTGGATCAGATCCAGCAACAGGTCGAGCATTTTGGCCTGGTCCATGACAACGTCATCGCCGCCTGCGGCGGCCTGTATCAGGACACCATCAGCACCTTCCGCCAGCGCATTCAGGTGCACGGCGACATGCGCTTCCTGCAGCAGCCGAACAACGCCGCGAAAATCCGCGCCCTGCTGCTCGCCGGCATCCGCTCGGCGCGCCTCTGGCGTCAGCTCGGCGGCCACCGCTGGCAGTTGGTATTCAGTCGCGGCAAGCTGCTCAAAGCGCTCTACGACATGACGCGAAACTGACCATGGAGCCCGCCAGCCGCAGCGTCAAACCCCTTCAGGGTGCCCTGCTGCTGGCGCTCTCGGCGCTGCTGTTTGCCTTCACCGGAGTCGGCATCCGCGAGATTTCCGTCAGCGTCAACAACGAGTCGGTGGTGTTCTTCCGCAACCTGGTCGGCGTGTTGTTCTTCCTGCCGCTGCTGCTGGTGCGCGGCATTCGCCCGTTGCGCACGACCCGCCTGAAGTCCCATCTGTGGCGCACCACCTATGGCCTGGCGGCGATGTACTGCTTCTTTTATGCCATCGCCCATCTGCCATTGGCCGACGCCATGCTGTTCACCTATTCGGCCCCCGTCTTCACTCCGCTGATCGCGCATATCTGGCTCAAGGAACCACTGACCCGACGCATGCTGATCAGCAGCCTGATTGGCTTGTGTGGCGTACTGCTGGTAGCCAAACCCAGCGCAGCATTATTCGAAGGGCCAGCCCTGGCCGGCCTGGCTGCCAGCCTGCTGGCGGCCTTTGCCTTCGTCTCCATCCGAGAGATGAGCGACAGCGAGCCGGCCACACGCATCGTCTTCTATTTCTCGCTGTTTTCCGCGTTGTTTTCCGCCATCCCGCTGACCTGGAGCTGGCAGCCGCTGGACGCCAACCAGCTTGGCTGGCTGCTGGGCATCGGCCTGCTGGCCACCGCCAGCCAGGTGATCATGTCACGCGCCTACGGCCTGGCGCCGCCGGGACTGATCGGTCCGGTGGCTTACCTGGCCATCGTCTTCGCCGGCATCATTGCCTGGCTGCTCTGGGGCGAGACGCCAGACACCCTGTCGCTGTTCGGCGCGGCGCTGATTTTTGCCGCCAGTCTGTTATCGGTCGCAAGACGCAGGGCATAGGCGGCCAAGCGCCGGTTTTCATGTATGATATGCGCCCTTTTCGTCAGAGGTCGTCCAGGCACCTGAGCTAGCGCCCGCTTCATCGAAGCCGGCGCGATGCACAGCGATCCAGGATGACTTTTCAGCCCGACAGCCCGAGAACGCCTACATGCAGCTTTCCTCGCTCACCGCGGTTTCCCCCGTCGACGGCCGCTACGCCGGCAAAACCAGCGCCCTGCGCCCTATCTTCAGCGAATACGGTCTGATCCGTAGCCGCGTACTGGTCGAAGTGCGCTGGCTGCAGCGCCTGGCCGCTCACGAGGGCATCCCGGAAGTCGCGCCCTTCTCCGCCGAAGCCAACGCCCTGCTCAACGAGCTGGCCGAGAACTTCGCCGTCGAGCACGCCGAGCGCGTCAAGGAAATCGAGCGCACCACCAACCACGACGTCAAGGCCGTGGAATACCTGCTTAAGGAACAGGCTGCCAAGCTGCCGGAGCTGGACAAGGTCAGCGAGTTCATCCACTTCGCCTGCACCAGCGAGGACATCAACAACCTGTCCCACGCCCTGATGCTGCGTGAAGGCCGTGACAGCGTGCTGCTGCCGCTGATGAAGCAACTGGCAGGCGCCATTCGTGAACTGGCAGTGAAGTTCGCTGACGTGCCGATGCTCTCGCGCACCCACGGCCAGCCGGCCTCGCCGACCACCCTTGGCAAGGAACTGGCCAACGTCGTCTACCGCCTGGAGCGCCAGATCGCTCAGGTCGCGGCCGTGCCGCTGCTGGGCAAAATCAACGGCGCCGTGGGCAACTACAACGCCCACCTGTCGGCCTACCCGAGCATCGACTGGGAAGCCAACGCGCGTCAGTTCATCGAAGGTGACCTGGGCCTGACCTGGAACCCCTACACCACCCAGATCGAGCCGCACGACTACATCGCCGAGCTGTTCGACGCCATCGCTCGCTTCAACACCATCCTGATCGACTTCGACCGCGACGTCTGGGGCTACATCTCCCTCGGTTACTTCAAGCAGAAGACCGTGGCCGGCGAGATCGGCTCCTCGACCATGCCGCACAAGGTCAACCCGATCGACTTCGAGAACTCCGAAGGCAACTTAGGGATAGCCAACGCGATCTTCCAGCACCTGGCCAGCAAGCTGCCGATTTCCCGCTGGCAGCGTGACCTGACCGACTCCACCGTGCTGCGTAACCTGGGTGTCGGCTTCGCTCACAGCGTCATCGCTTACGAAGCCAGCCTCAAGGGAATCAGCAAGTTGGAGCTCAATGCTCAGAAAATTGCTGAAGACCTGGATGCCTGCTGGGAAGTGCTCGCCGAGCCGATCCAGACCGTCATGCGTCGCTACGCCATCGAGAACCCGTACGAGAAGCTGAAAGAGCTGACTCGCGGCAAGGGCATCAGCCCCGAGGCCCTGCTGGCCTTCATCGACGGCCTGGACATGCCTGCCGCCGCCAAGGAAGAGCTCAAGCAACTGACTCCGGCGCGCTACATCGGTAACGCCGTGGCCCAGGCCAAGCGGATCTAAGCGCGATCAGCCTGGCAGACAGCCGAAAAACTACCTACGTTGGCAATACTGCATTAAAACCGGCCTCAGAATGCTCATTTACAGCACGTAAACTCCGCTTCTTCGGCCGCTTTTGCCTTGTCTTGCCTGCCTCGCCTACGTTTTTTGACAGTCCGCCAAGGACGCCCGGCTGAGCCGGGCGTTTTTGTTTTAAGGTTTTTATCTATTTCAAGGGCTTACTGATGAATCCTGATACTCCGCTGCAATTGCTGGGCGGCCTCACAGCCCGTGAATTTTTGCGCGACTACTGGCAGAAAAAACCGCTGCTGGTGCGCCAGGCCATTCCCGACTTCGAAAGCCCGATCAGCCCGGACGAACTGGCCGGCCTGGCGCTGGAGGAAGAAGTCGAATCGCGCCTGGTGATCGAGCATGGCGAGCGTCCCTGGGAACTGCAGCGTGGCCCGTTCAACGAGGACAGCTTCCAGGATCTGCCCGAGCGCGACTGGACGCTGCTGGTGCAGGCCGTCGATCAGTTCGTTCCGGAAGTGGCCGAACTGCTGGAAGACTTCAAGTTCCTGCCTAAATGGCGCATCGACGACCTGATGATCAGCTTCGCCGCCCCCGGTGGCGGCGTTGGCCCGCATTTCGACAACTACGACGTATTCCTGCTGCAGGCTCACGGCCATCGCCGCTGGCAGATTGGCCAGATGTGCGATGCCGACAGCCCGCTGCTCCCCCACGCCGATCTGAAGATCCTGGCCCAATTCGAACCAACCGATGAATGGGTGTTGGCACCCGGCGACATGCTTTACCTGCCGCCCTGCCTCGCCCACTGTGGCACCGCTGAGGATGATTGCATGACCTATTCTGTGGGCTTCCGCGCGCCGAGCGCCGCCGAAGTACTGACCCATTTCACTGATTTCCTCGGCCAGTTCCTGCCCGACGAAGAGCGTTACAGCGATGCCGACATCCAGCCGAGCGAGGATCCCAACCAGATCCAGCGCGACGCCCTGGAGCGCCTCAAGGCGCTGCTCAACGAGCACATGAGTGACGAACGCCTGCTGATGACCTGGTTCGGCCAGTTCATGACCGAGCCCAAGTACCCGGAGCTAGTTGCCGGCATCGAGATCGAGGAAGAGGACTTCCTCGGCGCACTGGAAGATGGCGCGATCCTCATTCGCAACCCCAGCGCACGCATGGCCTGGTCGGAAGTCGGCGAAGACCTGGTGCTGTTCGCCAGCGGCCAGAGCCGCCTGGTTTCCGCCCGCCTGCGCGAGCTGTTGAAGCTGATCTGCAGCGCCGATGCGTTACATGTGGAAAACCTCGGCGCCTGGCTGGCCGACGACGAGGGGCGTACCCTGCTATGGGAACTGGTCAAGCAAGGCAGCCTGGGATTTGCCGATGAGTGAGATCACTGTCCGTGTCGCGGACTGGCATAGGGACAATGCCGAGCTTCGTCGTATCCGCGACAGCGTTTTCGTTGCCGAGCAATCGGTACCGCCGGAGCTGGAATGGGACGCCGAGGATGCCGACGCCGTGCACTTTCTCGCCGAGGAAGGTGATTACCCGGTGGGTACCGCGCGCCTGCTGCCCGATGGCCATATCGGTCGCGTTTCGGTGCTCAAGGACTGGCGCGGCCTGAAAGTGGGCGAAAAACTGATGCAGGCGGTGATTGCCGAAGCTGAAAAACGCGGCCTGCATCAGCAAATGCTCACCGCTCAGGTGCACGCCACGCCGTTCTATGAAAGGCTAGGCTTCAGGATTGTCAGCGACGAGTACCTCGACGCCGGCATACCGCACGTGGATATGGTGCGCAGCAGCCAGTAGAGACCGAAATGAACGACAAAGACGCCCCGGTCGAACCGATCGATACGCCAGATCCCATTGAACTGGCGGCCATCGAATTCGAGTCGCCGGGGCGTTTTGCCGTGCACAACCCCGAACCCATCACGCCGGATGCGGCGCAATGGGAGCCGGCCCCGTTCATACTCGGCCAGCACGAGCGCCTGGAGCGTTTCAGCCAGCCCCAGCAGGCTCGCGCCCACATCCTGGCGCTGATCCAGCAAGCCCAGCGCAGCCTGTGCCTGTACAGCGATGACCTGGAGCCCTGGCTCTATCACCACAGCAGCGTGCAACAGGCCTGCACCCGGTTCCTGCTGAGTAGTCCTCGGGCGCGCCTGCGCATTCTGCTGCGCGACCCGACCCGTGCCGTAAAGGAAGGTCATCGTCTGCTCGCCCTGTCACGCCGACTGTCCTCCAACCTGCATATCCGCAAACTCAATCCGGACTATGCCAGCGAGGAACTGGTCTTCCTGATCGCCGATGACAGGGGCCTGTTCGTGCGACCTGAACTCGATCAACAATCCGGCTACACCCTGTACAACGATCCGGCGCGCGTGCGCCAACGCCAAACCCAGTTCGACCAGGCCTGGGATACCAGCATCACCGACCCTGATCTGCGGAGCTTTCTGCTATGACCCTGCGCACGCTGTTCGCCGCCCTGCTTCTCGGCCTGTGCCTGCCGCTGCAAGCGGCCACCGAGGTAATCGCATTGAATTACCGCACTGCCGATGACGTACTCGGCGTGGTGCAGTCGATGCTCGGTAACGAGGGCAAGGTCAGTGCCTATGGCAACCAACTGATCGTCAATGCGTCACCGGCCAAGATCGGCGAGGTGCGCGTGCTGCTGCAGCAACTCGACACCCGCCCGCGGCGCCTGCTGATCACCGTCGAAAGCGCTGACAGCAATTACCAGAACGACCGCGGCTATCGCGTCGACGGCACCCTCAGCGCCGGCAATGCCGAGGTTCAGGTCGGACGTGGCGAAGTCAACGGTCGCGACCAGGTGCGCATCATCCGCCGCAGCACCGACAGCCGTGGTGGCGGCACCCAGCAGGTACAGGCCACCGAGGGCTATCCGGCGCTGATCCAGGTCGGTCAGAGCGTGCCGCTGACCACCACCAGTACCGGCCCGTACGGCCAGGTTTACCAGGACACCCAGTATCGCGACGTGACGCGGGGCTTTTACGTGACAGCCAGCCTCTCTGGCGAACTCGTCCACGTGGCCATCAGCAGCCAGCGCGATCGCGTCAGCAACAGCCGCCCCGGCGTGATCGACGTGCAAAGCACCGACACGCGCGTCAGCGGTCGTCTCGGCGAGTGGATTACCTTGGGCGGCGTCAGCGAGGAAACCAGCTCCAGCGGCCGTGACGTGTTGCGTCGACACTCCACCCAGGGCCGCGAGGACATGTCGCTGCGCCTTAAGGTCGAAGCGATCGACTGACACCCCCGACCAAAGTCGAATGCCTTTCCCTCGCAAGAACGATGGACAACTCTCGCAACCCGCGAAATGCCTGAAACGCCCAACCCATGGGCTGCCAAGCGTGACCAGCCAGTCGCCTACTGAATATGTAGTAGCTTTAAAAAACCACTACAAAACGTTTGACGAAGCATTTTCCCAGAGGCATGATGGCCTCGCTCCCGCTAGCCAGGGGTCCTGAAAAGGATCTCCAGACCGCCCGCGAAGTACTTCGCACCGGTCCGTGTCCCAACAGCCCACAAGGCCGTACGACGAGGTTGCGACTGGAACGAAGTTGTCCTGAGGGACGGGGAAGCGTTTAGCGTCAGACAGATCGAAAGCCCAGCAGGTGCCCAAGGTTTCCACGAGCCAAACGGCCCACGCGACGCTCTCGCACTGTTCGCCACATCCCCCTCCTCGCGGTCAATCCTCGCCCCAGCCGTATTCTCGCCGTCAAAGTGGAAGCCTCCCGCAGCCGCTGCATCCGTGCACGCATTGCGTGGGTAGTCGGTGCTCAACCAACACATTTTTTTGAAGGATTGACCATGTCCGCATATCAAAACGACATCAAGGCTGTAGCCGCTCTGAAAGAGAAGTTCGGCAGCAGTTGGAGCGCTATCAACCCCGAGTCCGTCGCCCGTATGCGCGCTCAGAACCGCTTCAAGACCGGTCTGGAAATCGCTCAGTACACTGCTGACATCATGCGCAAGGACATGGAAGAGTACGACGCCGACTCCTCCCTCTACACCCAGTCCCTGGGCTGCTGGCACGGCTTCATCGGTCAGCAGAAGCTGATTTCGATCAAGAAGCACCTGAAGAGCACCAACAAGCGCTACCTCTACCTGTCGGGCTGGATGGTCGCTGCCCTGCGTTCCGAGTTCGGCCCGCTGCCGGATCAGTCGATGCACGAGAAGACCGCCGTCTCCGACCTGATCGAAGAGCTGTACACCTTCCTGCGTCAGGCCGACAGCCGCGAACTGGACCTGCTGTTCACCGCTCTGGACGCTGCCCGCGACGCTGGCGACCACGCCAAGGCTGCCGAGATCCAGAACCAGATCGACAACTACGAAACGCACATTGTCCCGATCATCGCCGACATCGATGCCGGTTTCGGTAACCCGGAAGCCACCTACCTGCTGGCCAAGCGCATGATCGAAGCGGGTGCCTGCTGCATCCAAATCGAAAACCAGGTATCCGACGAGAAGCAGTGCGGCCACCAGGACGGCAAAGTTACCGTTCCACATGCCGACTTCCTCGCCAAGATCGCTGCCGTTCGCTACGCCTTCCTGGAACTGGGTATCGACAACGGTGTAATCGTTGCTCGTACCGACTCCCTGGGTGCCGGCCTGACCAAGCAGATCGCCGTGACCAACCAGCCGGGCGACCTGGGCGACCTGTACAACTCCTTCCTGGATTGCGAAGAAGTGTCCACTGCCGAACTGAAGAACGGCGACGTCGTTCTGAACCGCGAAGGCAAGCTGCTGCGTCCGAAGCGCCTGCCGTCCAACCTGTTCCAGTTCCGCGCTGGCACCGGCGAAGACCGCTGCGTACTGGACTGCATCACCAGCCTGCAGAACGGCGCCGACCTGCTGTGGATCGAAACCGAGAAGCCGCACGTTGGCCAGATCAAAGCCATGGTTGACCGCATCCGCGAAGTCATCCCGAACGCCAAGCTGGTTTACAACAACAGCCCGTCCTTCAACTGGACCCTGAACTTCCGCCAGCAAGTGTTCGACGCCATGGTTGCCGAAGGCAAGGACGTTTCCGCCTACGACCGCGCCAAACTGATGAGCGTCGAATACGACAATACCGAACTAGCCCAGATCGCTGACGAGAAGATCCGTACCTTCCAGCGCGACGGCTCCGCTCACGCCGGCATCTTCCACCACCTGATCACTCTGCCGACCTACCACACTGCCGCTCTGTCGACCGACAACCTGGCCAAGGGCTACTTCGCCGACCAGGGCATGCTGGCCTACGTGAAAGGCGTACAGCGTGAGGAAATCCGTCAGGGCATCGCCTGCGTCAAGCACCAGAACATGGCTGGCTCGGACATCGGCGACACCCACAAGGAGTACTTCGCTGGCGAAGCCGCTCTGAAAGCGAGCGGTAAAGACAACACCATGAACCAGTTCCACTAAGAACGGTTCCCCTGCTGCGGACCACGCATCCGCAGCAGCCTGCTTGCCTAATCCGCCCCGGCTTGCCGGGGCTTTTTTTACTTGCGCGATAAACCGCTTCAGCCAAACAGGGCGCAGCCTTGGCATATCCCCAAGACAGGATGGGCGAGTAAATGCCAAAGGCCCGATAAACCTTGAGGCAGAGCTGCAGGCGGAGAGATACATCAAGAGAATTTAAGTCAATGCCTGCTGCCGTCGCCCCAATACCAAAGTGGCAGACAATTACTCATCTTGCCGAGGCGCATCACCCAGCAAAATGAGGCAGATTAGCCGGATGAATGGGCGCCACGGATTGCCAGAACAAAGCCATCAGCCATAGTCCAGAAGCGCCGACCTGCATGGCCTGCAGCGCAATTACAGCGATGCGACAATTCAGGCAAAAACCTGGCAATAGTGATGAAAATGCAGGAATAATTTTCTTTGAAGAATTTACTTACAGTCGGCATACACATAGTATTGTATACACACTTTGCATCAGCACCCTTGACGGTGCTTGTCAGCTAACCAAATACAAGCCGTTCCTTGAGTTTCAGGAGTACCGGCATGCCTGATGCGGTAACCACCATGCCCCAGAACTGGGCCTTCGCTGTTTTCTTGCTGGGTGTCTGCGGGCTCATCGCCTTCATGCTCGGCGTTTCCAGTCTGCTCGGCAGCAAAGCCTGGGGACGTAGCAAGAACGAGCCTTTCGAGTCGGGCATGCTTCCTACCGGCAGCGCGCGTCTGCGCCTGTCAGCCAAGTTCTATCTGGTCGCGATGCTCTTCGTGATCTTCGACGTTGAAGCCCTCTATCTCTTCGCTTGGGCAGTCTCGGTACGCGAAAGCGGCTGGGCGGGCCTGATCGAAGCTACAGTTTTCATAGCAATTCTGTTGGCAGGTCTTGTCTATCTTTGGCGTATCGGGGCGCTCGATTGGGCTCCTCAGGGACGTCGTGAACGGCAGGCGAAGCTGAAACAATGAGGCTTTGGCGATGCAATACAAACTTACTCGGGTCGACCCGAATGCGCCCAACGAGGCGTATCCGATCGGCCAGCGGGAGGTCGTCTCCGACCCGCAGCTAGAGGATCAGGTTCACAAGAACATCTACATGGGCAAGCTCTCGGACGTGCTTAACGGCGCGGTCAACTGGGGGCGCAAGAATTCCTTGTGGCCGTACAACTTCGGCCTGTCCTGCTGCTATGTGGAAATGACCACCGCCTTCACCGCCCCGCATGACGTGGCGCGTTTCGGTGCGGAAGTCATTCGCGCATCACCCCGTCAGGCTGACTTCATGGTCATTGCCGGCACCTGCTTTATCAAGATGGCGCCGGTCATCCAGCGTCTCTACGAGCAGATGCTGGAGCCCAAGTGGGTCATTTCCATGGGTTCATGCGCCAACTCCGGCGGCATGTACGACATCTACTCGGTCGTTCAGGGCGTGGACAAGTTCCTCCCCGTGGACGTCTATATTCCCGGCTGCCCGCCCCGCCCCGAGGCGTTCCTGCAAGGCTTGATGCTGCTGCAGGAATCCATCGGCCAGGAGCGCCGCCCGCTATCCTGGGTCGTTGGCGATCAAGGCATCTACCGTGCCGAAATGCCTTCGCAGAAGGAACAGCGACGCGAGCAGCGAATCGCCGTTACCAACCTGCGTAGCCCCGACGAAGTCTGAGCTGATGCTTGCCTGCGCAAGCGTCACGCCCACTTTCTACGTTGATCGACAGCGACCGAGACCATGACTCAAGACACCGTTGTGTCCATACCGCCTTACAAGGCTGACGACCAGGACGTCGTCGCCGAACTGCGCGCCCGCTTTGGCGACGACAGTTTCACCCTGCAAGCGACCCGCACCGGCATGCCGGTGCTTTGGGTCGCCCGTGAGCGCCTCATCGAAGTGCTCACCTGCCTGCGCAACCTGCCGCGCCCCTACGTGATGCTCTATGACCTGCATGGCGTCGACGAGCGCCTGCGCACCCAACGTCGCGGCCTGCCGGACGCCGACTTCACGGTGTTCTATCACCTGATGTCGCTGGAGCGTAATAGCGACGTGATGATCAAGGTCGCCCTGTCCGAGCGCGACCTCAACCTGCCCACCGCCACCGGCATCTGGCCCAACGCCAACTGGTACGAGCGCGAAGTCTGGGATCTGTACGGCATCACCTTCACCGGCCACCCGCACCTGAGCCGGATCATGATGCCGCCGACCTGGGAAGGTCACCCGCTGCGCAAGGACTACCCGGCGCGCGCCACCGAATTCGATCCATTCAGCCTGACCCTGGCCAAGCAACAGCTCGAGGAAGAAGCCGCGCGCTTCAACCCCGAAGACTGGGGCATGAAGCGCGGCGGTGAGCACGAGGACTACATGTTCCTCAACCTCGGCCCTAACCACCCGTCCGCCCACGGCGCATTCCGTATCATCCTGCAGCTCGACGGTGAAGAGATCGTCGATTGCGTGCCGGAAATCGGCTACCACCACCGTGGCGCCGAGAAGATGGCCGAACGGCAGAGCTGGCACAGCTTCATCCCCTACACCGACCGCATCGACTACCTCGGCGGGGTGATGAACAACCTGCCCTATGTGCTCTCGGTGGAGAAACTCGCCGGTATCAAGGTGCCGGCCCGTGTCGACTTCATCCGCGTCATGCTCGCCGAGTTCTTCCGCATCACCAGTCACCTGCTGTTCCTCGGCACCTATATCCAGGACGTCGGCGCCATGACCCCGGTGTTCTTCACCTTCACCGACCGCCAGCGCGCCTACAAGGTGATCGAAGCCATCACCGGCTTCCGCCTGCACCCGGCCTGGTACCGCATCGGCGGCGTCGCCCATGACCTGCCGCGCGGTTGGGACAAGCTGGTCAAGGAATTCGTCGACTGGCTGCCCAAGCGCCTCGACGAATACGAGAAGGCCGCGCTGAAGAACAGCATCCTCAAGGCCCGTACCATCGGCGTGGCGCAGTACAACACCAAGGAAGCGCTCGAGTGGGGCACCACCGGTGCCGGCCTGCGCGCCACCGGTTGCGACTTCGACCTGCGCAAGGCGCGCCCCTACTCCGGCTACGAGCACTTCGATTTCGAGGTACCGCTGGCAGCCAATGGCGATGCCTACGACCGCTGCATGGTGCGTGTGGAAGAGATGCGCCAGAGCATCCGCATCATCGACCAGTGCCTGAAGAACATGCCGGAAGGCCCGTACAAGGCCGACCATCCGCTGACCACGCCGCCGCCGAAAGAGCGCACGCTGCAGCACATCGAAACCCTGATCACTCACTTCCTGCAGGTTTCCTGGGGCCCGGTCATGCCGGCCAACGAAGCCTTCCAGATGATCGAGGCGACCAAGGGCATCAACAGCTACTACCTGACGAGCGACGGCAGCACCATGAGCTACCGCACCCGGATTCGTACCCCCAGCTTCGCCCACCTGCAGCAGATCCCTTCGGTGATTCGCGGCAGCATGGTGGCGGATCTGATCGCCTATCTGGGCAGTATCGACTTCGTCATGGCCGACGTGGACCGCTGATCATGAGCACGCTAATTCAGACCGACCGTTTCACCCTCAGCGAAACCGAGCGCTCGGCCATCGAGCACGAGATGCATCACTACGAAGACCCGCGCGCCGCCAGCATCGAAGCGCTGAAGATCGTGCAGAAGCAACGCGGCTGGGTGCCGGACGGCGCCGCTGACGCCATTGGCGAAATTCTCGGCATTCCTGCCAGCGACGTCGAGGGCGTGGCCACCTTCTACAGCCAGATCTTCCGTCAGCCCGTCGGCCGCCACGTGATTCGCGTGTGCGACAGCATGACCTGCTACATCGGCGGCCATGAGTCGGTGGTCAGTGAAATGCAGAAGCAACTCGGCATCGGTCTTGGTCAGACCACCAGCGATGAGCGTTTCACCCTGCTGCCGGTGTGCTGCCTGGGCAACTGCGACAAGGCTCCTGCGGTGATGATCGACGACGACACCTTCGGCGATGTCCAACCTGACGGCGTCGCCAAGCTGCTGAAGGACTACAAATGAAGACCCTGACCTCCATCGGCCCAGCCAACCGCATTACCCGCAGTGAAGAAACTCATCCGCTGACCTGGCGCCTGCGTGACGACGCCCAGCCAGTATGGCTGCAGGAATACCAGCAGAAGAACGGCTACGCGGCCGCACGCAAGGCACTGACCGAAATGGCCCAGGCCGACATCGTGCAGACCGTCAAGGAATCCGGCCTCAAGGGCCGTGGCGGCGCAGGCTTCCCCACCGGGGTGAAGTGGGGCCTGATGCCGGCTGACGAATCCATGAACATCCGCTATCTGCTGTGCAACGCGGACGAAATGGAGCCCAACACCTGGAAAGACCGCATGCTGATGGAACAGCTGCCCCACCTGCTGGTGGAAGGCATGCTGATCTCCGCGCGCGCACTGAAGGCCTATCGCGGCTACATCTTCCTGCGTGGCGAGTACGTCGACGCCGCAGCCAACCTCAACCGCGCTATCGATGAAGCCAAGGCCGCCGGCCTGCTCGGCAAGAACATTTTTGGCAGCGGCTTCGATTTCGAGCTGTTCGTGCATACCGGCGCGGGCCGCTACATCTGCGGCGAAGAAACCGCGCTGATCAACTCGCTGGAGGGCCGCCGCGCCAATCCGCGCGCCAAACCGCCCTTCCCCGCGGCCGTTGGCGTCTGGGGCAAGCCGACCTGCGTCAATAACGTCGAAACCCTGTGCAACGTGCCGGCCATCGTCGGCCAGGGTGTGGACTGGTACAAGGGCCTGGCCCGCCCGGGCAGCGAAGACCACGGCACCAAGCTGATGGGCTTCTCCGGGAAGGTGAAGAACCCCGGCCTGTGGGAACTGCCGTTCGGCATTACGGCGCGCGAATTGTTCGAGGACTACGCCGGCGGCATGCGCGATGGTTACCAGCTCAAATGCTGGCAGCCGGGCGGCGCCGGCACCGGCTTCCTGCTGCCCGAGCACCTCGAGGCGCAGATGTACGCCGGCGGCATCGGCAAGGTCGGCACCCGTATGGGCACTGGTCTGGCGCTGGCGGTCGACGACTCGATCAACATGGTGTCGCTGCTGCGCAACATGGAAGAGTTCTTCGCCCGCGAGTCCTGCGGCTGGTGCACGCCGTGCCGCGACGGCCTGCCGTGGAGCGTGAAGATCCTTCGTGCACTGGAGCGGGGCGAAGGCACACGCGAGGACATCGCCACCCTGCTCGGCCTTGTCAACTTCCTCGGCCCGGGCAAAACCTTCTGTGCTCACGCGCCAGGCGCCGTGGAGCCGTTGGGCAGTGCCATCAAATATTTCCGTAAAGAGTTCGAGGCCGGTGTGGCCAAGGTGGCGACCACGCCCCGCATGCCGGCAAGAGCGAGCTGAACAGACGAATTCCCTTAGCCAGCCGCTTTTCTGAAGCGGGTAAACGAAGACTGAAGAAATGGCCACTATCCACGTAGACGGCAAAGATTTCGAAGTCGATGGTGCAGACAACCTCCTGCAGGCCTGCCTGTCCCTTGGACTCGATATCCCCTACTTCTGCTGGCACCCGGCGCTTGGCAGCGTCGGCGCCTGCCGCCAGTGCGCGGTCAAGCAGTACAACGACGAGAACGACACCCGTGGTCGTATCGTCATGTCCTGCATGACGCCTGCCACCGACAACACCTGGATCAGCATCGACGACGAGGAGTCCAAGGCGTTCCGCGCCAGCGTCGTCGAATGGCTGATGATCAACCACCCGCACGACTGCCCGGTTTGCGAGGAAGGTGGCCACTGCCACTTGCAGGACATGACGGTGATGACGGGGCACAACGCCCGGCGCTACCGCTTTACCAAGCGGACTCATCAAAACCAAGAGTTGGGCCCGTTTATCGCCCACGAGATGAACCGCTGCATCGCCTGCTACCGCTGCGTGCGCTACTACAAGGATTACGCCGGCGGCACCGACCTGGGCGTCTACGGCGCGCATGACAATGTGTACTTCGGCCGCGTCGAAGACGGCACGCTGGAAAGCGAGTTCTCCGGCAACCTGGTGGAGGTCTGCCCGACCGGCGTATTCACCGACAAGACCCACTCCGAACGCTACAACCGCAAGTGGGACATGCAATTCGCCCCGAGCATCTGCCACGGCTGCTCCAGCGGCTGCAACATCAGCCCCGGCGAGCGCTACGGCGAGCTGCGCCGTATCGAGAACCGCTTCAACGGCTCGGTGAACCAGTACTTCCTCTGTGACCGTGGCCGCTTCGGCTATGGCTACGTCAACAATGCGGATCGCCCGCGTCAGCCGCTGCTGGCCGGCCAGGCCGTCGGCATCGATGCCGCGCTGGACAAGGCCGCCGAGCTGCTCAAGGGCAAGCGCGTGATCGGCATTGGCTCGCCGCGCGCCAGCCTGGAATCCAACTTCGCTCTGCGCGAACTGGTGGGCGCCAGCAACTTCTATAGCGGCATCGCCGCTGGCGAACTGGCCAATATCCGCCTGATCCGCGACATCCTGCAGAACGGCCCACTGCCGACCCCGACCCTGCGCGATGTCGAGCTGCACGACGCCATCTTCGTCCTCGGCGAAGACCTGACCCAGACCGCCGCACGCCTGGCCCTGGCCCTGCGCCAGGCGGTCAAGGGCAAGGCCACCGAGATCGCTGCCGGCGCGCGCATTCAGGACTGGCACATGGCCGCCGTGCAGAACGTCGCCCAGCACGCTCGTCACCCGCTGTTTATCGCCAGCGTCACGGAAACCCGCCTGGACGACGTGGCCGCCGAAAGCGTGCACGCCGCGCCGGCTGACCTGGCTCGCATCGGTTTCGCCGTGGCTCATGCCATCGACCCGAGCGCCCCAGCCGTCGACGGTCTGGAAGCCGAGGCGCAAGCGCTGGTACAGCGCATCGCCGACGCCCTGCTGGCAGCCCAACGCCCGCTGATCGTCTCCGGCGCCTCGCTGGGCGACAAAGCCCTGATCGAAGCCGCCGCCAATATCGCCAGCGCGCTGAAGAACCGTGAGAAGAACGGCTCGCTGAGCCTGGTGGTACCGGAAGCCAACAGCCTGGGCCTGGCACTGCTTCTGGATAAAGAGCAGGGCGGCGAGTCCGTAGATGCTGCGCTGGAAGCCCTGAGTGGCGGCCAGGCCGATGCCGTGATCGTGCTGGAAAACGACCTGTACCGCCGCGCCGATGCCGCCAAGGTTGACGCCGCGCTCAGCGCCGCACAGGCGGTGATCGTCGCCGATCACCAGCGCACCGCCACCAGCGAACGCGCCCACCTGCTGCTGCCAGTGGCCTCCTTCGCCGAAGGCGACGGCACCCTGGTCAGCCTCGAGGGCCGCGCCCAGCGCTTCTTCCAGGTCTATGAGCCGAGCTACTACGACGCCGGCATTCTGATCCGCGAAGGCTGGCGCTGGCTGCACGCGCTGCACAGCACCCTGCAAGGCAAGGCCGTTGACTGGACGCAGCTGGATCAGGTCACCGCAGCCTGCGCTGCCAGCAACCCGCTGTTGGCAGGGATCAAGGACGCCGCGCCTAGCGCCTCGTTCCGCATCAAGGGCCTCAAGCTGGCCCGCGAGCCACACCGCTACAGCGGCCGCACCGCCATGCGCGCCAATATCAGCGTGCATGAACCGCGTCAGCCGCAGGATCAGGACAGCGCCTTCGCCTTCTCCATGGAAGGCTACGCCGGCAGCAAGGAAGACCGGCAGCAGATTCCGTTCGCCTGGTCGCCGGGCTGGAACTCACCGCAGGCCTGGAACAAGTTCCAGGACGAGGTCGGTGGTCATCTGCGTGCCGGCGACCCCGGCGTGCGCCTGCTGGAAGCTGCCGGCAACGCCCTGCCCTGGTTCGCCGTGAACGCCGCGTTCAACCCGGCAGCCGGCACCTGGCAGGTGGCGCCGCTGCACCACCTGTTCGGCAGCGAGGAAAACTCCGCGCGCGCCAAACCGATTCAGGAACGCATGCCTGAATCCTACGTGGCCCTGGCCCGCGATGAAGCGGCACGTCTGGGCGTGAACGACGGTGCCCTGCTGGCCCTGCGCGTCAACGGCCAGGCGCTGCACCTGCCGCTGCAGGTGCGTGATGATCTGGCCGTTGGCCTGGTCGGCCTGCCGGTTGGTTTGCCAGGCATTCCGGCGACACTCGCCGGCGCCAGCGTGACCCTGCTGCAGGAGGCCGCGCAATGAGCTGGTTGACGCCCGAACTGATCGAGATCGTCATCGCGGTGCTCAAGGCCATCGTCATCCTGCTGGTGGTGGTGGTCTGCGGCGCGCTGCTGAGCTTCATCGAGCGCCGTCTGCTCGGCTGGTGGCAGGATCGCTACGGCCCCAACCGTGTGGGGCCGTTCGGCATGTTCCAGATCGCCGCCGACATGATCAAGATGTTCTTCAAGGAGGACTGGACGCCGCCGTTCGCCGACAAGTTCATCTTCATCCTGGCACCGATGATCGCCTTCTCGGCGATGCTGATGGCCTTCGCCATCATCCCCATCACCCCGACCTGGGGCGTGGCGGACTTGAACATCGGCATCCTGTTCTTCTTCGCCATGGCGGGTCTTTCGGTCTATGCCGTGCTGTTTGCTGGCTGGGCAAGCAACAACAAGTTCGCCCTGCTCGGTGCCCTGCGTGCTTCGGCGCAAACGGTGTCCTACGAAGTGTTCCTGGCCCTGGCGCTGATGGGCGTGGTGGCGCAGGTCGGCTCGTTCAACATGCGCGACATCGTCGATTACCAGGCGCAGAACCTGTGGTTCATCATTCCGCAGTTCTTCGGCTTCTGTACCTTCTTCATCGCTGCCGTTGCGGTGACCCACCGTCACCCGTTCGACCAACCGGAAGCCGAGCAGGAGCTGGCCGATGGTTACCACATCGAATACGCCGGGATGAAATGGGGCATGTTCTTCGTTGGCGAGTACGTGGCCATCGTCACCGTATCGGCGCTGCTGGTAACCCTGTTCTTCGGTGGCTGGCACGGCCCGTTCGGCATCCTGCCGCAGATTCCGTTCTTCTGGTTCGCGCTGAAAACGGCCTTCTTCATCATGATCTTCATCCTGCTGCGCGCGTCGATCCCACGCCCGCGCTATGACCAGGTCATGGCCTTCAGCTGGAAGTTCTGCCTGCCGCTGACCCTGATCAACCTGCTGGTGACCGGCGCCGTAGTGCTGGCCACGGCCCAGTAAGGAGAACCACAGAATGTTCAAATACATATGGGACGTGCTGGTCGGTACCGGCACCCAACTGCGCAGCCTGGCCATGGTCTTCAGCCATGGCTTTCGCAAGCGCGACACCCTGCAATACCCGGAAGAGGCGGTCTACCTGCCGCCTCGCTACCGTGGCCGCATCGTCCTGACCCGCGACCCCGACGGCGAGGAACGCTGCGTGGCCTGCAACCTGTGCGCCGTGGCCTGCCCGGTGGGCTGCATCTCGCTGCAGAAGGCGGAAACCGACGACGGTCGCTGGTACCCGGAGTTCTTCCGCATTAACTTCTCGCGCTGCATCTTCTGCGGCCTGTGCGAGGAAGCCTGCCCAACCACCGCGATCCAGCTCACCCCCGATTTCGAGATGGGCGAGTTCAAGCGTCAGGATCTGGTGTACGAGAAGGAAGACCTGCTGATCAGCGGCCCCGGCAAGAACCCGGACTACAACTTCTACCGCGTTGCCGGTATGGCCATCGCCGGCAAGCCCAAGGGCGCCGCGCAGAACGAGGCCGAGCCGATCAACGTCAAGAGCTTGCTGCCATGAGCCAAGGTCATGGGTTTTCCCGCCCTGTAGGAGCGAGCTCTGCTCGCGAACGCAGACGACGCCAAACGCTTCGCGAGCAGAGCTCGCTCCTACGTCTTTGGTGTCATCTCCCGAAATATGCCGCTGCTTCTCACGAGGCGAGCGCAATGAGGAGCTTCTGATGGAATTCGCATTCTACTTTTCCGCCGGTGTGGCGGTGGCATCGACTGTTGGGGTGGTCACCAACACCAACCCGGTACATGCCCTGCTCTATCTCATCGTCTCGCTGCTGGCGGTGTCGATGGTGTTCTTCGCCCTCGGTGCGCCCTTTGCCGGCGCGCTGGAAATCATCGTCTACGCTGGCGCCATCATGGTGCTGTTCGTCTTCGTGGTGATGATGCTCAACCTTGGCCCGGCAGCTGCCGAGCAGGAGCGCAAGTGGCTGACGCCCGGCATCTGGGTCGGCCCGGCGATTCTTAGCGCCCTGCTGCTCGGCCAGTTGCTCTATGTGCTGCTAAACCACGTCAGCGACGCCCATATCGGCCACACCACGGTCGAGGCCAAGGCTGTCGGCATCAGCCTGTTCGGCCCCTATCTGCTGGCGGTGGAACTGGCTTCCATGCTGCTGCTTGCCGCATTGGTCGCTGCCTACCACCTGGGCCGCCACGACGCCAAGGAGCCCACCGCATGACCGGTATTCCACTCGAACACGGCCTGGCCCTGGCCGGCGTGCTGTTCTGCATCGGCCTGGTCGGTCTGATGGTGCGGCGCAACATCCTGTTCATCCTGATGAGCCTGGAAGTGATGATGAACGCCGCCGCACTGGCCTTCGTCGTCGCCGGCGCCCGTTGGGGCGCGGCTGATGGCCAAGTGATGTTCATTCTGGTGATCACCCTGGCAGCCGCCGAGGCCAGCATCGGCCTGGCGATCCTGCTGCAGCTGTATCGCCGCTTCAACACTCTGGATATCGACGCTGCCAGCGAGATGCGCGGATGAACCTTCTAGCCCTGACTCTATTCTTCCCGCTGCTCGGCTGGCTGCTGCTGGCCTTCTCGCGCGGGCGCCTCTCGGAAAACACCAGTGCGCTGATCGGCGTCGGCTCCATCGGCCTGGCCGCCGCCAGCGCTGCCTGGGTGACCGCCGCTTTCCTCGGCAACCCGCCGGCCGGCGGCGCCTACAGCCTGACCCTGTGGCAGTGGATGAGCGTCGAAGGCCTGGCGCCGAGCTTCACCCTGTATCTGGATGGCCTGTCGCTGACCATGCTTGGCGTGGTCACCGGCGTGGGTTTTTTGATCCACCTGTTCGCCAGCTGGTACATGCGCGGTGAAGAAGGCTATTCACGCTTCTTCGCCTACACCAACCTGTTCATCTTCAGCATGTTGCTGCTGGTGCTCGGCGACAACCTGCTGGTGCTGTTCTTCGGCTGGGAAGGCGTGGGCCTGTGCTCGTACCTGCTGATCGGCTTCTACTACAAGCACGTGCCCAACGGTAACGCGGCGCTCAAGGCCTTTATCGTCACCCGCGTCGGCGACGTGTTCCTGATGATTGGCCTGTTCCTGCTGTTCCTCAACCTCGGCACCCTGAACATCCAGGAGCTGATGGTGCTGGCGCCGCAGCAATACGTGGCCGGTGACGCCTGGCTGTGGCTGGCCACACTGATGCTGCTCGGCGGCGCGGTCGGTAAATCTGCCCAGCTGCCGCTGCAGACCTGGCTGGCCGACGCCATGGCCGGCCCGACTCCGGTGTCGGCGCTGATCCACGCGGCGACCATGGTTACCGCCGGCGTGTACCTGATCGCCCGCACCCACGGTCTGTTCCTGCTGACCCCGGAGATTCTCGAGCTGGTCGGCATCGTCGGCGGCGTGACCCTGGTGCTGGCCGGTTTTGCCGCGCTGGTGCAGACCGACATCAAGCGCATCCTCGCCTACTCGACCATGAGCCAGATCGGCTACATGTTCCTCGCCCTGGGCGTTGGTGCCTGGGATGCGGCGATCTTCCACCTGATGACCCACGCTTTCTTCAAGGCTCTGCTGTTCCTTGCTTCCGGTGCGGTGATCCATGCCTGCCACCACGAGCAGAACATCTTCAGGATGGGCGGGCTGTGGAAGAAGTTGCCGCTGGCCTATGCCAGCTTCGTTGTCGGCGGTGCCGCCCTGGCAGCCCTGCCGCTGCTGACCGCCGGTTTCTACTCCAAGGACGAAATCCTCTGGGAGGCCTTCGCCAGTGGCCACAGCGAGCTGCTCTATGCAGGCCTGGTCGGTGCCTTCCTGACCTCGATCTACACCTTCCGCCTGATCTTCATCGCCTTCCACGGCGAGCAGAAGACCGAGGCGCACGCCGGTCATGGCATCGCCCACAACCTGCCGCTGCTGGTGCTGATCGTGCTGTCCACCTTCATCGGCGCCTGGATCACCCCGCCGCTGGCCGGCGTGTTGCCGGAAAGTGCCGGCCATGCCGGTGGCGAGGTCAAGCACAGCCTGGAGCTGCTGTCGGGGCTGATCGCGGTGAGCGGCATCGTCATTGCCGCCCTGCTCTTCCTCGGTCAACGCCGCGTCGCCTCCGCCGTGGCGCAGAGCGCGCCGGGTCGCCTGCTGAGTGCCCTGTGGTTCGCCGCCTGGGGCTTCGATTGGCTGTACGACAAGTTGTTCGTACAGCCCTACCTGCTGCTCTGCCGTGTGCTGCAACGCGATCCGATCGACCGTGGCATCCGTGTCATCCCGCTGGCAGCACGGGGCGCCAACGCCCTGCTGGCCACCAGCCAGACCGGCCAGGTGCGCTGGTACGCGGCCTCCATCGCAGGTGGCGCGGTACTGGTACTCGCCGTCATTCTATTTCTGAGCTAAGGAACGCAGCCTGTCATGATTCTGCCCTGGCTAATCCTGATTCCCTTCATCGGCGGCCTGCTGTGCTGGCAAGGCGAGCGCTTCGGCCACGTCCTGCCGCGCTGGATCGCCCTGATCACCATGGGCCTGCTGTTCGGCCTGAGTCTGTGGCTATGGGTCAGCGGTGACTTCACCCTGGCACCGGCCCCGGACGGCGGCCCGCGCTGGGCCCACGAGTTCGTCATCGACTGGATCCCGCGCCTGGGTATCACCATCCACCTGGCGATGGACGGCCTGTCGGTGCTGATGGTGGTGCTCACCGGTCTGCTCGGTGTGCTCTCGGTGCTCTGCTCGTGGAACGAGATCCAGCACCGCGTCGGCTTCTTCCACCTCAACCTGATGTGGATTCTCGGCGGCGTGGTCGGCGTGTTCCTCGCCGTCGACCTGTTCCTGTTCTTCTTCTTCTGGGAAATGATGCTGGTGCCGATGTACTTCCTCATCGCGCTCTGGGGTCATAGCGGCAGCGACGGCCGTACCCGTATCACCGCCGCCACCAAGTTCTTCATCTTCACCCAGGCCAGCGGCCTGATCATGCTGGTGTCGATCCTGGCCCTGGTATTCGTGCATTTCAACCAGACCGGCGTGCTCAGCTTCAACTACGCCGACCTGCTGAAGACCGAACTGGCGCCGGGCACCGAATACCTGTTGATGCTGGGTTTCTTCGTCGCCTTCGCGGTGAAGTTTCCGGTGGTGCCGGTGCACTCCTGGCTGCCGGATGCCCACGCCCAGGCGCCGACTGCCGGCTCGGTGGACCTGGCCGGCATCCTGCTGAAAACCGCTGCCTACGGCCTGCTGCGTTTCGCCCTGCCGCTGTTCCCCAACGCCTCGGCGGAGTTCGCCCCCATCGCCCAGTGGCTCGGTGTGTTCGCCATCCTCTATGGCGCGTTGCTGTCGTTCGCGCAAACCGACATCAAGCGCCTGGTGGCCTACTCCAGCGTGTCGCACATGGGCTTCGTGCTGATTGCCATCTATTCCGGCAGCCAGATCGCCCTGCAAGGCGCGGTGGTGCAGATGGTTGCCCACGGCCTGTCGGCTGCTGCGCTGTTCATCCTCTGCGGCCAGCTCTACGAGCGCCTGCACACCCGTGACCTGCGCCAGATGGGCGGGATCTGGGCGCGCATGCCCTGGCTGCCGGCCATCAGCCTGTTCTTTGCCGCTGCCGCACTCGGCCTGCCCGGCACCGGCAACTTCGTCGGTGAGTTCCTGATCCTGATTGGCAGCTTCCCCAGCGCGCCCTGGGTCGTGGTGCTGGCGGCCACCGGCCTGGTGCTCGGCTCGGTGTACGCCCTGGCGATGATCCACCGCGCCTACTTCGGCCCGGTGCAACAGGACGCGCCGCTGCCTGGCCTGAAAGCCCGTGAGCTGGCCATGGTGCTCGGCCTTGGCGTGCTGCTGATTCTGCTTGGCGTTTACCCACAACCGGTGCTCGACACCTCCGCTGCCAGCATGCACGGCGTGCAGCAGTGGATGGCTGGCGCCCTCGATCAACTCGCCTCGGGCCGGTAAGGGTAAGGATTAGAGACTCATGGAACATCACGCTGTCGAATTCACCCTGCAACACCTGATCGCCCTACTGCCACTGCTGGTGACCAGCCTCACCGCCATCGTGGTGATGCTGGCCATCGCTGCCAGGCGCAATCATGCAATGACCTTCATCCTCTCGGTGGTCGGTCTGAACCTGGCGCTGCTGTCGCTGATCCCGGCACTGGAGGTGGGGCCGATCGAGGTCACGCCGCTGCTGCTGATCGATGCCTTCGCCTGCTACTACATGGGCCTGGTACTGGCCGCCAGCCTGGCCTGCATCACGCTGATCCACGCCTATCTGGGTGGCAATTCGGGCAAGGGCTACCCTGGCAACCGCGAGGAGTTGTACCTGCTGGTACTGCTGTCCGCCGCGGGTGGCCTGGTATTGGTCAGCGCCCAACATCTGGCGGGCCTGTTCATCGGCCTGGAACTGCTGTCGGTGCCCACCTACGGCATGATCGCCTACGCCTTCTTCAACAAGCGCTCGCTGGAGGCCGGCATCAAGTACATGGTGCTGTCGGCCGCTGGTTCGGCCTTCCTGCTGTTCGGCATGGCGCTGTTGTATGCCGAGTCGGGCAACCTGGGCTTTGCCGATATCGGCGCCAGCCTGGCGCAGGAAAGCAGCCAGCTGGTGCAGATCGGCATCGGCATGATGCTAATCGGTCTGGCCTTCAAGCTGTCGCTGGTGCCCTTCCACCTGTGGACGCCGGACGTCTACGAGGGTGCCCCGGCGCCAGTGGCGGCCTTTCTCGCCACCGCCAGCAAGGTAGCGGTGTTCGCCGTGCTGCTGCGCCTGTACCAGATATCCCCGGCCATGAGCGGCGGCTGGCTGAGCGACCTGCTGACCCTGATCGCCATCGCCTCGATCCTGTTCGGCAATCTGCTGGCGCTGCTGCAGAACAACCTCAAGCGCCTGCTGGGTTACTCGTCCATCGCCCACTTCGGTTACCTGCTGGTGGCATTGGTGGCGAGCAAGGGGCTCGCGGTGGAAGCCGTGGGCGTGTACCTGGCCACCTACGTGCTGACCAGCCTCGGTGCGTTCGGTGTGATCACCCTGATGTCCACGCCCTACAGCGGCCGCGATGCCGATGCGCTGTACGAATACCGTGGCCTGTTCTGGCGCCGCCCGTACCTGACCGCCGTGCTCACGGTGATGATGCTGTCGCTGGCCGGCATTCCGCTGACCGCAGGCTTTATCGGCAAGTTCTACGTGATCGCTGCCGGCGTCGAGGCGCAACTGTGGTGGCTGCTCGGCGCCATGGTGCTGGGCAGTGCCATCGGCGTGTTCTATTACCTGCGGGTGATGGTCACGCTGTTCATGCGCGAACCCAATATGCATCGCCACGATGCGCCCTTCGACTGGGGTCAGCGTGCCGGCGGCATCATGCTGCTGGTGGTGGCCCTGCTCGCCTTCTTCCTCGGCGTGTACCCGCAGCCGCTGCTGGAGCTGGTCCAGCACGCCGGACTGGTTGCCCTGGCGCAGTAAACGAACAGCCCCCGCAAATGCGGGGGCTTTCTTTCTTTTAAGGGTCGCGGCTAAAGCCCCTCCCACAGATCGCAGTGAAGACTGTGGGAGGGGCTTCAGCCGCGACAGACCTGCCCCGGATTGCATCCGGGCTACCGCCGAGCGACTAAAAACAGACGCGGAAACGGCAACAATACTCGACCATCAGCCTGTGCCGGATAGGCCTCGGCTATCGCCGCCTGGTAACGCGCCAGGAATGCCACCTGCTGTTCGGCATCCAACGGCTGCAGGAATGGCAGCAACGCAGTGGATTTGAACCACTCCACCACCGCAGCAGCATCGTCCAGCACATGGAAGTAGGTGGTACGCCAGATATCCAGCTCACTGGCCTGAGTACTGAGGATGTCGTAGTAAGTCTGTGCACTGTGCCGCTCGGCATGACGCACATCACCGATCTGCGCTGCCCATGGTCCATCTGCCGCCACCTCACGAGCCAGGCGATGCGCAGGTTCCTGCAGGTTGTCCGGGGTCTGGATCGCCAACCAGCCACCGGGCGCCAGTTGCGCGAGCAATCTCGGATACAGCCGAGCATGGTCCGGCAACCACTGCAGCGAGGCATTGGCCAGGATCAGTTGCGGCGCGTGCTCGGCTTGCCAGTGCTGGATATCCATCAGTTGATAGGTCACCTGGGGCAGCCGCTCACGCGCTGCGCGCAGCATGTCTTCGCTGCTGTCGATAGCGATCACCCGTGCCCCGGGCACATGCGCCTGCAACACGGCAGTGGAGTTGCCGGGGCCACAGCCGAGATCGACGGCCAACTCGATACCGTCGCGCGGTACCGCTGCCAGCACGTCATGGACCGGGCGAGTGCGCTGGCGTTCGAACAGGGAATATTGTCGGGCAGACCAACTCATCGGCACCTCCGCAGCACAATCGACTGGCGCAGAGTAACAGGTGACAAGAAACTCGGCACATCAGCAATTTTCCGCCGCATGGACACGCACACCTGGCGGTTTTTCGCCATGCATTGTGCGCCACTTCACAGTGCTTTTCTCAGCCCTGAAAGCCTGGCGGGAATTCGCCATACTGGCACAAGCCTTGCGGTAACAAGGCACGCTCTAAACTGTCGACGCGGCTGCCCATAGCCCTCCAGCAGAACAGTGGAGCAACCAACACGAGGCACCCACGGGTGTCGCAACCGACAAGAAGAAAAGGAAGCAGTATGTTCAATCCTGTCCGCGCCCTGGCCGCCTGCGCCTTGGCGTTAGCCTCTTTCGGTGCCGCCACGGCACTGGCCGATGAACCTATCCTGATCAAGTTTTCCCATGTTGTCGCCGACACCACCCCGAAGGGTCAGGGCGCGCTGCTGTTCCAGCAACTGGTCGAAGAGCGCCTGGGCGGCAAGGTCAAGGTCGAGGTCTACCCGAACTCCAGTCTCTACGGCGATGCCAATGAGCTCGAAGCGCTGCGCAACAACGAGGTGCAGTTGCTGGCGCCCTCGCTGGCCAAATTCGAGCAGTACACAAAGCAGTTACAGGTGTTCGACCTGCCCTTCCTGTTCGATGACATCGAGGCCGTCAACCGTTTCCAGAAGCGTTCCAAGGGCCGCCAATTGCTGCGCTCGATGGAGGATCACAACATCGTCGGCCTGGCTTATTGGCACAACGGCATGAAGCAGTTGTCGGCGACCCGTGCGCTGCATACACCCGGTGACGCCAATGGCTTGAGCTTCCGCATCCAGCCATCGGCGGTACTGGAAGCGCAATTCGCCCAGGTTGGCGCCAGCACCCAAAAACTGCCGTTCGCAGAAGTGTTCAAGGCACTGCAGAGCGGCCAGGTGCAAGGCGCGGAAAACCCCTGGTCGAACATCTACAGCCAGAAACTGCACGAGGTGCAGCCCTTCATCAGCGAAACCAACCATGGCGTGCTGGACTACATGCTGGTGAGCAATTCGCGCTTCTGGTACGGCATCCCGCATCAGACCCGGATGGAGCTGGAAGCCATCATCGACGAGGTCACCTACGTGGTGAACAAACAGGCCGAGGCCGCCAACCAGGCCGACCGCCAGCGCATCGTGGATTCTGGTCGCAGCCAGGTCATCAACCTGACCGCCGAGCAGCGCCAGGCCTGGCGCGATGCGATGCGTCCGGTATGGGAACAGTTCCAAGGGCAGATTGGCAGTGACGTGATCAAGGCGGCGCAGACGGTGAACCGCAAGCATCGCGAATGACCCACAGCCGGCATGGCGGTTTTCCGCCACGCCGACTGCTTACTTCCTTCACCTACTGGGGCGCCTGCTGCTGTAGTCGCTCCACCTGCCAGCCGCCACCGAGAGCAGCGATCAGCTGCACACTGGCAGTCAGCCGGCTACCCAGTAGCGTGAGATTGGTGCGTTCGTTGTTCAGCGCGGTGGCCTGTACGGTAACCACGCTGTTGTAGTCGACGGTACCGGCGCGGTACTGGTTCTCGATCAGCCGCAGCGACTCGCGCGCCGCATCCAGCGCCTCCTGCTGCACTCCGCTCTCCTGCTCCAGCACGCGCAACTGCACCAGGTAATCCTCCACTTCGCGGAAGCTGTCCAGCACGGCCTGGCGGTATTGCGCCACGGTCTGGTCATAGACGGCTTCGCTACGTTCCAGCTCCGCACGCCGCGCGCCGCCGTCGAACAGGCTCAAGGCCAGTTGCGGGCCCAGCGACCAGAAACGATTGGGCACTTCGATCCAGTCGGCGAAGCTGCTGCCGCGATACCCCCCGCTGGCCGAGATCGTCAGATCGGGGAACCACGCGGCCTCGGCTACGCCTATCTGCGCGTTGGCCGCCATCACCCGGCGCTCGGCGGCGGCAACGTCAGGGCGGCGCTCGAGCAGCTGCGAAGGCAGCGCCACGGGCACCTCGGGCAGCGTCGGCAGGCTTTCGCGCGGTGCGATGGACAGCTCGGCCGGACTGACACCGACCAGCACGGCAATGGCGTGTTCGAGCTGCGCCCGTTGCCACTCGAGATCGATTGCCTGCGCCTGGGTGCTCTTGAGCTGCGTGGTGGCCTGGGACACATCTGACCTGGGCACGATGCCGGCGCGGTACTGGTTCTCGGTCAGGCGCAGCGAGCGTGCGTAAGCGGCCACCGTGGCGTCGAGCAGGCGCTTCTGTTCGTCGAGGATGCGCAGTTGCAAATAGTTCTGCACCAACTCGCTCTGCAGGCTCAGGCGCGCAGCGGCAAGGTCGGCGGCGCTGGCCTCGAATTCGGCGCGGCTGGCCTCCAGGCCACGGCGCAGCTTGCCCCAGAGATCCAGCTCCCAGGCTGCATTGAGGCTGAGGTCATAACTCTTGGAAATGCTTGACGCTCCAGAACCGCTGACGGTGGTGCTGTCACCGCCACCCTGCCCGGCCCGAGTCACCCCGGCGCTGCCGGACAGCGTTGGATAGAAGCTGGCCCGTGCGCCGCGCACCAGCGCCCTTGCCTGGCGGTACTGGGCCTCGGCGGCGGCCAGGTTCTGATTGGACAGTTGCAGGCGCTCGGCCAGGGCATTGAGCTCGGTGTCGCCGTACAGCGCCCACCAGTTGCCACGCTCCAGAACATCTGCCGGCGCGGCGGCTTTCCAGCCCTCGACCTGTTTGAACTGCACGGGCGCCATCAGCTCGGGGCGTTGATAGTCAGGCCCCAGGGCGCAGCCGCCCAGCACACCGAGCAGCACGAACAGACTGTAGGAGCGAGCTCTGCTCGCGAATGGGTTGTATCGAGGCTCTTCGCGAGCAGAGCTCGCTCCTAGCGGAACGGTATGCATGGTCATAACGGATTTTCCAACGAAGCATCGGTGCGCACGCCACGCCAGCGGTTGACGCGATGGCGCAGGCGGTCGAAGTAGAGGTAGACCACCGGAGTGGTGTAGAGGGTCAGCATCTGGCTCAGCACCAGACCACCGACGATGGTGATGCCCAGCGGTTGGCGCATTTCCGAACCTTCGGCACTGCCCAGCACCAGCGGCAAGGCACCGAGAATCGCAGCCAGGGTGGTCATCAGGATCGGGCGGAAACGCAGCAGACAGGCCTGGCGGATGGATTCGTGCGGGCTCAGGCGCTCGCCGCGCTCCAGTTGCAGGGCCAGGTCGACCATCAGAATGGCGTTCTTCTTGACGATACCGATCAGCAGGAACAGGCCCAGCAGCGAGATCAGGCTGAACTCCATGCCCACCAGTTGCAGTGCGAGCAAGGCGCCAACTCCGGCCGACGGCAAGGTCGAGAGGATGGTCAACGGATGCACGTAGCTCTCGTAGAGCACGCCCAACACGATATACACCACCACCAGTGCCAGCAGGATCATCAGCGGTTGATTGCCCTGGGTCTGCTGGAAGGCCGCGCCAGTGCCGCCCAGCATGCCCTGCACTTCGGTGGGCAGGCCGACCCGCGCCACGGCGTTGTCGATGGCGCGGCTGGCCTGATCCAGGCTGACCCCTTCGGCCAGGGAGAAGCCGATGTTCTCGGCGGCGAACTGGCCCTGGTGGTTGACCCGGTCCTCTTCCAGGCTGCGTTCCCAGTGGGCGAAGGTGGACAGCGGCACCCGTGCGCCATCGGCGGTGATCAGCTGAATCTGGTCCAGCGCCTCGGGATGCTGGGCATAGAGCGGGTTGATTTCCATCACCACGCTGTACTGGTTCAGCGCTTCATAGATGGTGGAAACCTGGCGCTGACTGAAGGCGTTGTTGAGCACCGCGGTGATCATGCTCATTTCCACGCCCAGGCGCTGCGCGGCTTCGCGATCCACCACCAGGCGAATCTGCTGGGCACCACTGTTCTCGCGGGCGTCGATATCGGTCAGTTCGGGCAACGCGCGCAGCGCTTCACGCACCTTGGGCAGCCACTCACGCAGGGCATCGAGGTCGCCCGAGAGCAGCATGTACTCGTTTTCCGAACTGCGCCCCTCGCGCCCACCGATCTGCAGGTCCTGATCCGGCATGAGGAACATACGCCCACCGGGCACCTTCGGCACCGTGGCGCGCAAACGGTTGATCACCTGTTGCGATGACACGCTGCGCTCGCTGATGGGCTTCAGGCGCACGATCATGAAGGCGTTGTTGATCCCGCCGGCACCGCCGATGAAGCCAGCGACGCTGTCCACCGCCGGATCGGCCAGCACCGCCTTGCGGAAAATCTCCATCTTCGGCTGCATGACCTGGAACGACAGGCCATCGTCGCCGCGGATAAAACCGATCAGTTGGCCGGTGTCCTGCTGCGGCATGAAGGTCTTGGGAATGCTGACGAACAGGTAGACGTTCAGCGCGATGGTCGCCAGCAGGCTGATGACCATCAGCAACGAATGGCGCAGTGCCCAGTCCAGCGAACGCCCGTAGATAGCCAAAACCCGCGTCTGCAGGCGGTCGCCCCATTGCTGCAGGCGGCCGCGCGGTTGTTCGTCCTCGGCCTTGAGCCAGCGCGCGCAGAGCATCGGCGTCAGGGTCAACGACACCAGCAGGGAAATCACCACCGCCACGGCCAGGGTGATGGAGAACTCACGGAACAGCCGCTCGACGATGCCGCCCATGAACAGGATGGAGATGAACACCGCTACCAGCGACAGGTTCATCGACAGCAGGGTGAAGCCTACCTCGCGCGTGCCTTTGAACGCCGCCGCCATCGGCTTCTCGCCGTTATGGATGTGCCGGGCGATGTTCTCCAGCACCACGATGGCATCGTCCACCACCAGCCCGGTGGCGATGATCAGCGCCATCAGCGACAGGTTGTTCAGCGAGAAACCCAGCAGGTACATGGCGGCGAAACTACCGATCAGCGACACCGGCACCGCCAGCGCCGGAATCAGCGCTGCGCGCCAACGCCCGAGAAACGCCAGCACCACGAGGATCACCAGGCCCACGGCGATCAGCAGGGTCTGCTCGGCCTCGTGCAGGGTGGCGCGGATTACCGGCGAGCGATCCATCGCCACTTCCAGCTCGACACTGGCTGGAATCACCTCGCGCAGCGCCGGCAGCTCGGCGCGGATGTCGCTGATGGTCTGCAGGATGTTCGCCCCGCTCTGCCGATTGATCACCAGCAGCACCGCTTCCTTGTCGTTGTAGAAGCCGCTGTTGTAGCGGTCTTCGACGCCATCGGTGACCGTGGCTACGTCGCCCAGGCGCACGGCAGCACCGTCCTGGTAGCGGATGATCATCGGCAGGTAATCGGCGGCCTTGGCCAACTGGTCGCTGGCCTGCACCTGCCAGCGGCGCTGCTCGTCCTCGACCGCGCCCTTGGGACGCAGGGCATTGCTCGCGGCGATGGTCTGGCGCACTTCGTCCAGGGCGATGCCATAGTGATCGAGCAGGCGCGGCTCGAGGGAAACCCGTACCGCCGGCAGCGAACTACCACCGACCTGCACCTCACCCACGCCACCGACCTGGGACAGTTTCTGCGCCAGGATGGTCGAGGCCACGTCGTAGAGCTGGCCCTTGTTCAGCGTGGCACTGGTCAGCGACAGCACCATGATCGGTGCCTGCGACGGGTTGATCTTGCGGTAGCTGGGCATGCTGCGCATGCCGCTGGGCAGCAGTTCGCGCGCCGCATTGATCGCCGCCTGTACCTCGCGCGCCGCGGTGTTGATGTCCTTGTCCAGGTCGAACTGGATCATGATCCGCGTGCTGCCCTGGCTGCTGCGGCTATTCATCTGGCTGACCCCGGCGATCGAGCCGAGCGAGCGCTCCAGCGGCGTGGCCACGGTCGAGGCCATGATCTGCGGGCTGGCCCCAGGCAGGCTGGCCTGCACGGTGATGGTGGGGAAATCCATCTGTGGCAACGGCGCTACCGGCAGCAGGCCGAAGCTGACGCCGCCGAGCAGCATGATCGCCAGGCTCAGCAGCAGGGTCGCCACCGGACGGCGGATAAAGGGGGCGGAGAGGTTCATGAGCGATTGCCCTGCTCCCTCTCCCATTTATTGGGGGCACGCCTAGTGGAGAGGGTTGGGGAGAGGGCCGATGGCACAGCACGACACCCGCCCTCTCCCCCGGCCCCTCTCCCGCAAGCGGGAGAGGGGAGGAAAAGCCACACACCAGTCATACCGCCACCCCCGCAGCACTGCGCCCGCTGACGCGGCGCGACAGGCGATCGAAGTAGAGGTAGATCACCGGCGTGGTGAACAGCGTCAGCACCTGGCTGACCAGCAGGCCGCCGACCATCACCAGCCCCAGCGGCTGGCGCAGCTCGGCGCCGGAGCCCGAGGCGAGCATCAGCGGAATGGCACCGAACAGCGCCGCCAGGGTGGTCATCAGAATCGGCCGAAAGCGCAGTAACGCCGCCTGGTAGATCGCCGCCTCGGGCGCCATGCCCTGGTTGCGCTCAGCCTCGAGGGCGAAGTCGATCATCATGATCGCGTTCTTCTTGACGATACCGATCAACAGGATGATGCCGATGATGGCGATCAGCCCCAGGTCGTTACCCGTCAGCAGCAGCGCCAGCAGCGCACCAACGCCCGCCGACGGCAGCGTGGAAAGAATGGTGATCGGGTGGATATAGCTCTCGTAGAGCACGCCCAGCACGATGTACATGGTGACGATGGCCGCCAGGATCAGCAGCAAGGTCGACGACAGCGATGCGCGGAACGCCTCCGCAGCGCCCTGGAACTGGGTGTTGATGCCGCCCGGCAGGCCGATTTCCTGCTCGACCCGCTCGATCACCGCTACTGCCTCGCCCAGCGACACGCCAGGCGCCAGGTTGAATGACAGGGTCACCGCCGGGAACTGGCCGATATGGTTGACCAGCAGGCTGGCCGGACGCTCCTCGACATGCGCCAGGGACGACAACGGCACCTGCTGGCCGTCGCCGGTGGCCACGTGAATCTGACGCAGCGCGGCCAGGCCGATACGCCCGCCATCGCGGCTCTCCAGCACCACGCGGTACTGACTGGCCTGGGTGTAGATGGTGCTGATCTGGCGCTGGCCGAAAGCGTCGTACAAGGCATCGTCGATAGTGCCGACGTTAATGCCAAGGCGCGCCGCGGCGTCGCGGTCGATATCCAGAAACACCTGCAAGCCGCGGTTCTGCAGGTCGCTGGCCACGTCAGTCAGCTCCGGCTGCTCGCGCAGCGCCTCGACCAGACGCGGCGTCCAGGTTTCCAGCAGCGCGCTGTCGGGCGACTCCAGGGTGAACTGGAACTGGGTGCGGCTGATGCGATCTTCGATGGTCAGGTCCTGCACCGGCTGCATGAACAGCTCGATACCGGGAACCTTCGCCAGCTCAGGACGCAGACGCTCGATTACCTCACTGGCGGTGACGTCGCGTTCGGCGTGGGTTTTCAGGTTGATCAGCAGACGGCCGCTGTTGAGCGTCGGATTGTCGCCATCCACGCCAATCGACGAGGACAGACTCGCCACCGCCGGATCACGCAGGATGACATCCGCCAGGCGCTGCTGACGCTCGCTCATGGCGGCAAAGGAGATCGACTGCGGCGCCTCGGAAATGCCCTGGATCACACCGGTGTCCTGCACCGGGAAAAATCCCTTGGGCACCGCCATATACAGCAGCACGGTCAGGCCCAGCGTAGCCACCGCCACCAGCAGGGTCAGCGGTTGGTGACGCAGCACCCACTGCAGCCACACGCCATAGCGTTCGATCATGCGATCGATCACGCCACCGGCCGCGTGGTAGAAGCGCCCTTCCGACTCGGGCTTTTCGGCCTTGAGCAGGCGCGCGCACATCATCGGCGTCAGCGTCAGCGATACCACCAGGGAAATCAGGATAGCCACGGCCAGGGTGATGGCGAACTCACGGAACAGCCGGCCCACCACATCGGCCATGAACAGCAGCGGGATCAACACGGCGATCAGCGACAGGGTCAGCGAGACCAGGGTGAAGCCGATTTGCCGGGCGCCCTTGAGTGCGGCGTTGAGCGGCGTCTCGCCCTCCTCCAGATGGCGGGCGATGTTCTCCAGCATGACGATGGCGTCGTCGACCACGAAACCGGTGGCAATGGTCAGCGCCATCAATGTCAGGTTGTTGATGGTGAAACCGGCCAGGTACATCACGCCGAAGGTGCCGATCAGCGACAGCGGCACGACGATCGACGGAATCAGGGTCGCCGACAACTTGCGCAGGAACAGGAAGGTCACCATCACCACCAGGGCGATGGCCAGCAGCAGTTCGTGCTGCACATCGCGCACGGCAGCGCGGATGGTCTGGGTGCGGTCGGTGAGCACCTTGACCTCGACGCTGGCCGGCAGGCCTTCGGTCAGGTGCGGCAGCAGGGTCTGGATGCGGTCGACCACATCGATCACGTTGGCACCGGGCTGACGCTGCACATTGACCAGCACCGCCTGGTTGCGGTTGGCCCAGGCGGCCAGGCGCTCGTTCTCGGCGCCGTCGATGATCTCGGCGACATCCTTCAGGCGCAGCGCGGCACCATTCTGATAACTGAGGATCAGCTCGCGATATTCCTCGACCGACTTCAGCTGGTCGTTGGCATCGAGCTGGGAAACCCGCGTAGGCCCGTCGAAGTTGCCCTTGGGCTGGTTGACGTTGCTGGCCGTGATCAGGCTGCGCACGTCGGCCAGGCTCAGGCCATAGGAGGCGAGCGCCTCCGGGTTGACGCGAATGCGCACGGCTGGACGTTGCCCGCCGGCCAGGGTCACCAAGCCGACGCCACTGGTTTGCGCCAGCTTCTGCGCCAACCGGGTATCGACCAGGTCGTTGACCTGCGGCAGCGGCATCGTCTTTGAGCTCACCGCCAGGGTCAGCACCGGTGTATCAGCGGGGTTGACCTTGTTGTACACCGGCGGTGCCGGCAGATCGCTAGGCAGCAGATTGCTCGCCGCGTTGATCGCCGCCTGCACTTCCTGCTCGGCTACCGCCAGGGAGACATCCAGATTGAAGCGCAGGGTAATCACCGAGGCGCCGCCCGAGCTGGTCGAGGACATCTGCTTGAGCCCGGCCATCTGCCCGAACTGGCGCTCCAGCGGCGCGGTCACGGCGCTGGTCATCACATCCGGGCTGGCGCCTGGATAGAGGGTCAGCACGCGGATGGTCGGGTAATCCACCTCCGGCAGCGCCGACACAGGTAGCAGTCGGTAGGCGATCAGGCCGCTGAGGAAGATCGCCACCATCAACAGCGTGGTAGCGACCGGCCGCAGGATGAATGGGCGGGAGATGTTCATGCGTCATTCCGCGCCGCGGTCCGACCAGGCTCACGCCGCCCTTCGCTCTTGGATTCCTGCACCGCAGTGGGGTCGACTACCTCCACTTCGCTACCGTCCCGCAGACGATCGGTGCCTTCCATGACCAGCCGCTCGCCCGGCTGCACACCCTCGCTGACCATGCTGCGTTCAGCGTCGCTGGCGGCGATGGTGACCAGACGGATGCTCACCTTGTTATCGTCACCCACGACGTAGACGAAGGTACCCTGGGTGCCGAACTGCACCGCAGCGGACGGAATGATGGTGGCGGCCTCACGGGTTTCCACACGCAGACGCACGTTGACGAACTGATTGGGGAAGAGCATCTGCTCGGCGTTGTCGAAGCGCGCCTTGAGCTTGACCGTACCGGTGGTGGTGTCGATCTGGTTATCCAGGCTTTCCAGCACGCCCTCGGCCAGTTTCAGGCGTTCGCCACGGTCCCAGGCCTCGACGGCCAGGATCGTGCCGTCGCGGCGGCGCTGCAGCACGACTGGCAGATCGCCCTCGGGGATGGTGAAGATCACCGCGATCGGATCGGCCTGGGTGATCACCACCAGGGGTGTGGTATCACCGCTGCTGACCAGGTTGCCGATATCCAGCTGACGCAGACCGAGACGCCCATCGATGGGCGCGCGAATCTGGGTGAAGTCGAGGTTGAGCTTGGCCGTGGCGACGTCGGCCTGGTTGCTCTGCAGACTGCCACGGTACTGGTTGACTAGCGCCTGTTGGGTGTCCAGGGTCTGTTTGGCGATACTGTCTTCGTCGTACAGCCCCTTGTAGCGCTGCAGGTCCAGTTCGGCGTTCTTCAGTTGCGCCTGGTTTTCCTGCAGCGCCCCCTGCGCCTGCTGCAAGGCCACCTGATAAGGACGTGGATCGATCACCGCCAGCAGGTCGCCGGCCTTGACCTGCTGGCCCTCCTCGAACAGCACCTTGACCAGTTCACCGTCGACTCGCGAGCGTACGTTGACCGTGTTGTAGGAAGTTACCGTGCCAAGCGCCTTGAGCTCGATGGCGAACTCACCCTGCTTGACCTCGGCCACGCGCACCGGCACCGGCCCCATGTCACCGAAACGGCCACGGCCCATCTGCTGGCTTTCTGGCTTGCTTGGCCAGAACCACCACAGCAGCAGAAGCAGCACGGCGAGCAACGTCAGGCCAATCAGCCATTGACGGGAGGAATTCGATGGAGACGGGGAAGCATTCGACATGGCAGGCGCAATATCACTTTTAAGGGGAGTCGGCACGATAAGCACTGGCCCGCGTCAAGCAAAGCCCATTTACCCGCTTTTTACGCTGCCCTTACGTTACTAACTGTTTGACTCCGCGAAAAAATCTGCATTGGGCAAGGGACTGTCGACGTGCTCAGAACGTTCGCCTTGGTGCACAAATAAAAACGGCCTGCGAAGCAGGCCGTTACATCGAACCAGCTGCGAGTTACTTCAGCGCGGCCAGGGCAGCTGCGTAATTCGGCTCATCAGCGATTTCGCCAACCAGCTCGCTGTGCAGCACCTTGTCGTTTTCATCCAGTACTACCACGGCGCGCGCGGCCAGGCCGGTCAGCGGGCCGCTGGCAATGGCCACACCGTAGTTCTTGAGGAAGTCGGCGCCACGCAGGGTGGACAGATTGACCACGTTTTCCAGACCTTCAGCACCACAGAAGCGTGCCTGGGCGAACGGCAGGTCAGCGGAGATGCACAGCACCACGGTGTTGTTCAGTTGACCGGCTTCGGCGTTGAACTTGCGCACGGAGGTAGCGCAGGTCGGGGTGTCGACGCTGGGGAAGATGTTCAGCACCTTGCGCTTGCCAGCCAGGCTGGCCAGGGTGACGTCGCTCAGGTCGCCAGCGACCAGGCTGAACGCTGGTGCCTGTTGGCCGACCTGCGGCAGTTGGCCGTCGACCTGCACCGGGTTGCCTTTGAGAGTGACTTGCGCCATGGGAGTTTCCTTATCGTTCAGGGAGTTGAAGGGCAAATGTGTGACATGGGGGGGGGTCGCCGTGGCGAATGCTCCATCGAATGGCAGGTCACGGCCCGACCATGCGTCCAGACTAGCGCAGAAGCGCCGCCGATACACCCGCAGCCATGTAGGGATTTAGCATAAAGGTGGCGCTACTATCAGAAGTCCCGGCGATAGAACAGGTCGAGCGAGCTGGCCAGACCGCTGGCGGCCTCAAGGTACAGGCGCCGGCTCAGCTCGTAACGCAGAGCAATGGTGTTGGCCGGCTCGAACACACCCACGCCGTAACGCAGACTCAAGCGCTCGGTGATATTGCCGCTGGCCACCACACTGGTGGTCACGCCACTGCCCTCGGTGTCGAGCTGAAAATCCTGAATACCCAGACTGGTGGCCAGGCTGGTGGTGAGCGAACTGCTGCCGGCCAGACCGAGCGCCAGCGCTGCCTGGCCAAGCATGTTGTTGTCCCCCGTGCTTTGCCCCAAAGGCCGGCCCAGCACCAGATAGGACAGCGCCTGTTCCTGGCTCATGGCCGGCTCGGCGAAGACCGTGGTGCTCGGCTGCTCGGCGCTGCCGGACAGACGGATACCGGCGACGACCGTGTCGACCCGGCGAATCGCTTCCACATCGAGGAACGGCTGATCGATGGGCCCGGTGAACAGCAGGCGCGCGCGGCGAATGGTCAGGCGCTGGCCGTAGGCGCGATAGCGGCCATTGACCAGATCCAGTTCACCGCGGGTATCGAGGTTATCACCGATGTGCACGCGTCCACGCAGGTCGGCAGTCAGGCCAAAACCGCTGAAGGCCAGCTTGTCCTGCCCCACCTCGACATCGACATCCATGGCGACGCCCATGCCCTGCTCAGCTTCCGGGGTTTCACGACCGACCACCCGTGCATCACCGGAAACCTTGACCGTCGACGGCGGTAGTTCACGTACGCTGATCAAACCACGCGGCACACCAACCTTGCCGCTGACGGCCAGACGCTGGGCACGCAGCTGCAATTGCAGATCAGGCTCGACTTCCAGCTCGGCATAGGGCTCGACCTTCACCGGCAAGCGCTGTCCCTGCAATGCCAGATCGCCGCTCAGCCCCTCGGCCCAGGTCAGTTCGCCACGCAGATTGCCACGCCCCTGCTCACCACTGCGCCAGTCGCCAGAGAGCTGCACCTGCTCGCCCGCGATCAACGCCTGCAATTGCAGGTTCTCCAGGCTGATCGGCAGTTCGCTGCCGGACAGCTCGCCGCCGTCCAGGCGCAGCTGGCCGTTGATCTGCGGCGCCAGCAGCTGGCCGCTTATGTTGCCGCTGCCCTGCAGTTTGCCTTCGAGCGTTTCCGCCATGGGTACGAAGGGACGCAACACGGCCAGGTCGAAACCGCTCAATCGAAACTCGCCGCTGACCGGCTTGCTCGCCGGGCGTGGGTCGATCTGCGCCTGCAGCAGCAGCTCACCCAGGCGGCTACTGACGAAACGCAGTTCGCTGTCTACCCGCTGAGGGCGCAGCGTGCTGTCCAGGCGCAGGCTGTCGTAGGGAAAGTCCAGCCACTGCTCTTCATCCGGCTGACGAATACGCAGGTTGCCGCCGCCGGCATCGAGCCTGATCTGGCCGTTGGGACCGCTGTCGGGTAGCTCGACTTTCAGCTGACCATCCAGCCGCCCCTGCCAGGCAAAGTCCTCGGGCAGCCAGGGCTGCAGGCTGGCCAAGGGGAAATTCTCCAGGCGCCAGTCCAGGCTGGGCTGTGGCATCAGCCGCTGCTGCCCGCCGCACAGGCTGGCATCGCCGGACTGCCAGCAATGCGCGCCCAGGTTCATGCGGCCGCTGGCCAGGCGCTCCAGTGTCGCCACCTGTTGCAATTGCCAATCCTGCCCGCCGCTCTGCACACGGCCACTGGCAATACGACCGCGCCAGTCGCCCTGCTCGCTCAAGCTGCCGTCCAGGGCCAACGCCAGCTGCAACAGCGGACCTTGCAAATCGATGTCCAGCGCCTGGCGACGCTGATCGCCACGACCATCGGCCTGCAGGCGCCCAAGGTAGGTATCGCCGATGCGGATGCCACGCAGATTCAAACCGATGCGCGCCTGCTGGCGGGCATCCAGCGTCGCGTCCAGCTGCAGTCGCCGCAGGCTGGGGTCGCCAAAGGCCAGACGCTCCCCACTCAGCGCCAGCTGGCCTTGCGGCGTTTGCAACGTACCGGCCAGGGACAGCTGGCCCTGTATCTGCCCTTGCAGGCTGGGCCAGAGTTGCCCCAGGCGCGGCAAGGCCAACTCCAGCTGGCCACGCAAGCGCTGATCCATAGCGCCTTGGCCACTGATCCGATTGTCGCCCAGACGCACCAGCAACCGCTCGAGCTGCCACCGCTCGCCGCTACCGGCGCCCTGTACCTGTAATTGCGCGGGCTGGCCACGCAGACGGCCATTGAGGTCGATATCAGCGTTGGCCTGCAGCGCGCCGGCGTTGAAGCTGCCCGAGGTATTCAGCGGCCCTGCCAGATTACCCGGCATCTCCGCCAGCCAGTACCCCGGGTCGAGGGCGCTGAGCTGCAGCATGGCCTGCCAGTCGACGCCGTCGGCAAAACCGACCTTGACCACCCCTTCGGCGCGGCCCTGGCCAGCCACCAACTGCAATTGCGGCAGGCTGACCTGGCCGAGATCGCCACTGACCGGACTGCTCAGGCTGAAGTCCCCTGCCGGTCCCTTAAGCTGCGCAGCGAAGTTACCCAGGTAATTGCCTTCGCTATAGCTGGCTTCGGCGTGCAGCTCCTGCAGCGCCACGGGCGGCGGCTCATCCAGCGGGTACAGGCGCTGCCAGGGAAAATTCAGCCAGTCGAGCTTGGCATCGACCTGAAACGCTTCGCTCCAGGCGAGCGTACCGCTGAGCTGCAGATGCTGCTGATCCTCGGCCTCGATGCGCAGCAATTCGATATCCGCGCCCTTGGCATCGACCCTGCCACGCAATGTCAACGGCATCGGCGCCTCTTCGGCGGGCAGAGTGGCGCTGCCATCGATGCGATAGCCGCTGCTCAGGTCACCCTTTGCCGACAAGGTAAGCGCCTGCAGGTGCAGCGTCTGCGGCAAACCGCTGCTGGCCTGGAAATCCTGGCT
The DNA here is from genome assembly GCF_029845265.1 of Ectopseudomonas oleovorans. Taxonomy (NCBI): domain Bacteria; kingdom Pseudomonadati; phylum Pseudomonadota; class Gammaproteobacteria; order Pseudomonadales; family Pseudomonadaceae; genus Ectopseudomonas; species Ectopseudomonas oleovorans. The sequence goes on along the minus strand of NZ_JAOCLK010000014.1, from coordinate 61,441 downwards.
GGTCAGGCGCAGTTCAGCGGGCAGATGCTCAGCCAGCGCCTGCACCTGTCCTTCCAGACGAGCATCGAGATAGCCACTGCTATCGGCCTCGATCGTCAGGTTGCGTTGCAATTCGCCGCCCACCTGCAGCGCCACCTGCCAGGCCTTGCCATCGACCTCCGGCAACTGCAGGCGACCACTCAGGGTCAAGGGCCAATTGCCCTGTGGTGTCAGCTGACCACTGAGGTCCAGGCTCAGGTCATCACGTTGCAAGGCCAGGCGCTGCAGCTCCACGCCCTGCTCGTTCCAACTGGCGATCAGTTCGAGATCGCTCAGTTGCGCCTGGCCGTCCAGACGCAACTCACCCAACTGGATATCGCCCAATTGCAAGCGCAGTGGCAGGTTGAGGTTCGGCAGGCTCAACGGCTCATCGCTGGCCTCCCCACTTTCGGGCAGAGTCACGGCCACCTGCTGCAGATGCAGGCGATCCAGGCATAGCGTCAGGCGCAGCAGGCAGGACGGTGACCAGGCCATGTCCAGCTGCTGCAGCTCCACGCGCATATCGTCTTGCTGCCAGATCAGCGCATCGACCTGCCAGTCACCGCCCAGACGCCCTGCGAAGTTGTCGACCTGCAGGCCTGGCACCTGGGCCAGCAGCCAGCGACTGCCACCCTGGGTACCCAGCAGCGCCCACAGGGCCGCGACGAGCAGCAACGCCAGGCCGAGCAGACCGCCGGCCAACCATTTCAGCAGGCGCCGGGTCATAGCTCAGGCCCCATGGAGAAATGCAGGCGTACGCCACCGTCGTCGTCCAGCGCATGAGCGAGGTCCAGGCGCAGCGGGCCCACCGGCGAAACCCAGCGCACGCCGAAGCCGACACCCGTCTTCAAGGTGGGAATGTCCAGCGAATTGAAGGAATTGCCCTGGTCGATGAAAGTCGCCAGGCGCCACTTGTCGGTGAGGCTGTACTGGTACTCGGCGCTGGCGGTGAACAGGTAGCGGCCGCCAATCTTGTCGCCGCGATTGTTCACCGGCGACAGACTCTGGTAGTCGTAACCACGCACGCTCTGATCGCCACCGGCGAAGAAGCGCAGCGACGGCGGCACGGCAGAAAAACCATTGGTTTCGGTACCGCCAAACTGCACCCGCCCGAGCAGACGGTGATTATCGAGTACGGTAGTCAGGCCCTTGAGCATGACGTTACCGTGCAGCACGTTTGCGTCGGACAGTACGCCATCGACGGCGCCGCGCAAATCGAACTGCACGCGGTAACCCTGATTCGGGTCGAGGCGATTGTCGCTGCGCAGCAGCGAGTAGCTGACACCCGGCATCAGCAAGTTGCTCAACCCGGAATCGTCGCCCAGGCGATATTCCTCACGCTGCCATTTCACCGACAGCACGCGCTGCCAGCCCCCAGGGCGCTGGCTGTGCCATTCCGGACCGAGGGTAAGCAGCCGGCTCAAGCTGTCCTTGCTGGCCAGCTCCTCATACTGATAACCGCCGGCCAGGCGCAGTTTGTCGGTCAGTGGCGGGTCACCGGGAATGTCGTACCACAGGCCAACGTTCTGTCTGGGAGCGGACAATTCGGTTTCCACCCCGTAGCTGTGCCCCTGCGGATTGCGCCAGTGGCGCGTCCAGTTGGCGCGCAGGCGCGGCCCGACGTCGGTGGAAAAGCCCAGTCCCAGGCCCATGGTGCGCGGCTCACGCACCTGCAGCGCCACCGCCACTGGAATACGCAACTGATCGGCCTGGGTCGGGATGGCATCGACCCTCACCGACTCGAAATAGCCGCTGGACTGCAGGGCCTGGTACAGCTCGGCGATCAGCTCGGAGTCGTAGGGGGTGTCTGGCGCAAAGGGCACCATGCGCCGCAGCAGATCCTCGTCGAAGGGGAAATCACCGCTGAAGGCGATATCGCCCAGGCTGTAACGCGGCCCGCTGACGAACACCAGCTCGATATCGGCCACCCCGACAGCCGGGTCGATTTGCAAACTCTGGCGAGAGAATCGGCCGTCGAAGAAGCCATAGCGCAAGGCCTGATTCTGAATCAGTCGCTTGGCGTCCTCATAGCGCCCATGGTTGAGCACCGAGCCTGGCTGCAAACGGCCGGCACTGGGTACGCGAAAGGCAGACAGCTCGCTGGCAGGCCCTTCGATACGAATGTCCACGTTGCGCAGGCGCACCCGTTCGCCGGGCTCGACTTCCAGCACCAGGCGTGGCGTTGCGCCCTCTTCGATATGGCTGCGGATGCGCGCCTGGTAATAGCCCAGCGCCTGCGCGGCCTTGTCCGCCTCGCTTTCGGCGATGCGGCGCAAACGGCGCAACGACTGCGTATCACGGCCATCGAGGCTACCGACGTAGCCCTCGATATTGGCCTTCAGCGCCGAATTGCTCGGAGTGATTCGCACGTCCAGCTCGCCAGCCGCGAGGGCGCCAGTACTGATCAGCAGCAGCGCGAGGCTGCGCCGGATATGTCCATATACACTCATGGCGGGGATGCTACCACGGCGCGAAGCGCGCGCCAGAGGCTTCGCGACATGGGCAGACAGCCGGAGCTTGGAACCTGCTCACGATCTTGCGAGCTAGAGCGATGCAAGGCAAAAACAGGCGAGGAAGCGCAGTTTACGAGTTGTAAATGAGCATTCCGAGCCTGTTTTTAACGCAGCAGCGCCGACGCGCAGCTGATCGTGAACAGGTTCTCAAGCGCTGGCCCGCACCACCGGCTGTGGATTGGGATGGAAGAACACGTGCCCCACCACCGGGCCGATGGCCAGCTCGCCGATTTCCTCGTAGCCCTGGCGCCTGTAGAAGTCCAGATAGCGCGCATTGCCGGTATCCAGCACCACACCTTGCGAGCCGCTGTCCTGTGCACACCAGTCGTGCAGCGCCTCGAGCAACTGCTCGCCGTGATGCTGCCCCTGAAACTCGGGGTGAATGCCCAGTAGCGGCAGCACGTGGTAAGGCCCGGGCGGCAGACTGGCAAGCACCGCATCGTGGTACTCGAGATAGCGCTTGGTGCAGCTGAAACCGGTGCTCAGCAGCATGCGCAGACGCCACCCCCAACTTTCGGTGATATCCAGGCGGCGCTGCGGTGGCGCGATCAGTGCTGCGCCGATCAGGCGGTCATCGATCAGCAGGCCAATGGCCGGCAGATCCTCGGCGAAGTGCTGCTGCACAAGTTCGCGAATCGTCGCGCGTACACGCTGATCAAAACCCGGTCGCTGCGCTTCGAACAGGTAGGCGAAGGTCGGCTCGTGGCGATAGGCGTGGTAGAGCAGCGAACGGACCTCGCGGGCGTAACCACCATCAAGCATGCGCACTTCTGCTGGAGCGTTGTTGGGCATGGCAGACCTCTGTTGTTATGCGTTGTGGGTCAGGCGCGTCCCATCCAACTTAGCACCACCTCATGATGCCCGCCAGGCGCTGGCCGCGAGCGCCGAGGATCGGCTAGCATCGCCGTTTAATCTGAAAGTCGCGCAGCGACACCTTCCTCATGCCCTTCCCCTTTCGGGAGAAGGTGGCGCGAACCACCGGATGAGGGAAGGCATGCCGCGAAGGCTTTCATCATCCGGGATACCTCTCATGGCATGCCCGTTAGCCCAGGACCCGCTGCCCATGAAAATCGTCTCTTTCAATATCAATGGCCTGCGTGCGCGCCCTCATCAATTGCAAGCCCTGATCGAAAAACACCAGCCGGACGTGATCGGCCTGCAGGAAACCAAGGTGGCCGATGAGCAGTTCCCCGAAGCCGAGATCCGTCAGCTCGGCTACCACGTGCATTACCACGGCCAGAAAGGCCACTATGGCGTTGCCCTGCTCTCGCGTCAGGAGCCACTGAGCCTGCACAAGGGGTTTCCCGGCGATGGAGAAGACTCTCAACGCCGCTTCATCTACGGCACCTTCGCCGATGCGGGTGGCAACCCGGTCACCATCATGAACGGCTATTTCCCGCAAGGCGAAAGCCGTGACCACCCGGTGAAGTTCCCGGCCAAGCAGCGCTTCTACGCCCACCTGCATCAACTGCTGGTGGAGCACTTCGATCCGCAGCAGGCCCTAGTAGTGATGGGCGACATCAACATCAGCCCGGAAGATTGCGACATCGGCATCGGCGAGCCTAATCGCCTGCGCTGGCTGAAAACCGGCAAGTGCAGCTTTCTGCCGGAGGAGCGCGAATGGCTGGCGACGCTGAAGAGCTGGGGCCTGGTAGACAGCTTCCGCCACCTCAACCCCGAGGTGAATGATCGTTTCAGTTGGTTCGACTACCGCAGTCGCGGCTTTGAAGACGAGCCCAAGCGCGGCCTGCGCATCGACGTGATCCTCGCCAGCCAGCCGCTGCAGGCGCGCTTCAAGGATGCCGGCATCGATTACGAATTGCGCGGCATGGACAAGCCATCCGATCATGCGCCGATCTGGCTGGAGCTGGAGTGAAATACCAATGCGTGAAGAGCAGGCGCCCCGTCACAAGACTGCAACCTGACTGACTTAATCTGCGCGGCACCTTATCCCACCCACTAGAAGGTGCCTGCCGCATGCCGCGCGCCCTGTCCGCCGACCGCGACCTCTGGGGTCGTACTCTGTCCCTGCTGCTGATCGGTTTCATCTGCTACGCCCTCCCTCTTTCCGTCTTCGCCGCACTACCAGCCTCCGAGGGCAACCAACCGGTACTGCGCATCCAGGGCTCCAACACCATTGGTGCCAAGCTCGGCCCGGAGCTGGTCAAAGGGCTGTTCGAAGCTCAGGGCCTGCACGATATCCACAGCGAAGAAGGTGCCCGGGAAAACGAGCAGCGCCTGCTCGCACGACGGGCCGACGGCCGCCAGGTGATAGTCGAAGTCGCCGCTCACGGCTCTGGCACCGGTTTCACCTCGCTCAAGGACGGCAGCGCCGATCTGGCCGCCTCGTCGCGGCCGATCAAGGATGGCGAAGCCGCTACCCTGGCGCCCCTTGGCGATATGCGCAGTCCGCAGAGTGAACAGGTCATCGCCATCGATGGTCTGGCGATCATCGTCCATCCATCGAACCCGATTGGAACGCTGAGTGTGGAGCAGATCGCGCAGCTGTTTTCCGGCGAGATCGGAGACTGGGCTGCGCTGGGCGGCAAACCCGGCAAGGTTCGCCCCTACGCACGCGATGACAATTCCGGCACCTACGACACCTTCAAGGAGCTGGTGCTGGCTCCAGGCGGGCGCACACTCGCCGCCGGCGCGCAACGCTTCGAATCCAGCACCCAACTGTCCGACGCAGTGAGCAGTGATGCCAATGGCATCGGTTTCATTGGCCTGCCCTACATCCGCCAGGCCAAGGCTGTCGCCGTCGCTGCGGGCAATTCTCAGCCGATGCCACCGAGCACCACGCTGATCGCCACCGAGGACTATCCCCTGGCACGCCGCCTGTTTCTCTACAACGACCCGCAACTGGCCAATCCCTGGGTACGCGCGCTGATCGACTTCGCCCACAGCCCACGCGGCCAGGCCATTGTCGACAACAGCGGTTTCATCGCCCAGACCGTCCAGGCGGTCAAGGTCGCCGCAGATGCGCAAATGCCAGCGGAGTACCAGCAACTGGCAAAGCAGGCGCAGCGCCTGTCGGTGAACTTCCGCTTCCAGGAAGGCAGCGCAACGCTGGATAACAAAGCACATCGTGATTTGCAGCGGGTGCTGGACTATCTCAAGCAACACGACAAGCTGCAGGACAAGGTGGTGCTGGTTGGTTTCGGCGATCCGAAAAGCGACCCCGAGCGCGCCGAACTGCTGTCGAAACTGCGCGCCATGGCCGTGCGCCGCGAGCTGGCCAAACAAGGCGTACTGTTTCGTGAAATCATCGGGATGGGCAGCGAGCTACCGGTGGCGGCCAATGATCAGAACAATGGCCGTATCCGTAATCGCCGTGTCGAAGTCTGGGTCTACTGACGCCTGAAAATATTTCCTTACAAAGGGCTTGGCAGAGTAAGGGCTCGGCGCTAATCTTCGCCGCGCGTGACGCCGGGCCCCTCTGGCGGTGAGTTTTCTCACCGTGATGTCGGAGTCACTGAGTCGATTTCTTTCAACTCAGGCAGACATAAGGGAGGGCTCATGGACGCTCTACTTGCCTTTTTGACATCCCCCATTTTCGGTACCCCCGGCTGGTTCTGGCTGGCCTTCCTGGTACTGATCATCACCCTTCTGGTACTCGACCTCGGCGTGCTGCATCGCGATCAGCATGAAATCGAGATGCGCGAGAGCCTGCTGCTGTATTCCGGCTACTTCAGTGTCGGCGTCGCCTTCGGCGGCTGGATCTGGTGGCAGCTCGGCGGTACCAAGGCGATGGAGTACTACACCGGTTTCCTGGTGGAGCAATCGCTGTCGATGGACAACGTCTTCGTCATGGCGATGATCCTCGGCTACTTCAACATCCCGCGTAAGTACCAGCACCGCGTGCTGTTCTGGGGCATTCTCGGGGTGATCGTGCTGCGCGCGATCATGATTGGCCTGGGCACGGCGCTGGTGCAGCAGTTCGACTGGATTCTCTACATCTTTGGCGCCTTCCTGCTATTCAGCGGCGTCAAGATGCTGCGCAGCGGTGACGAAGAGTCGCATCCAGACCTGGCGCAGAATCCGGTGATCCGTTTCGTGCGCAAGCACATTCGCGTCACCGATGAGCTGCACGAAGGCAAGTTCCTGGTGCGTCTGAAGGATCAGGTCAGTGGCAAGCCGCTGCTCTATGCCACCCCGCTGCTGCTGGCGCTGGTGCTGATCGAACTGGCCGACCTGGTGTTCGCGGTGGACAGCGTGCCGGCGGTACTGGCCATCTCGCAGGACCCGTTCATCGTCTACACCTCGAACATCTTCGCCATTCTCGGCCTGCGCGCGCTGTATTTCGCCCTGGCCGCACTGATGCACCGCTTCATCTACCTGAAGTACGCCCTGGCGCTGGTGCTGATGTATATCGGCGGCAAGATCTTCCTGCACGACCTGATCAAGGTTCCCGCCCTGCTCTCGCTTGGCGTCACCCTGGGGCTGCTGGCAGGCGGGGTGATCCTGTCGCTGCTCAATACCCGCGACCAGAAAGCCCCGGAACACTGAGAAACGGCGTAGCCGGTCGACCGAGCAGCAAAGTCGACGACAGACAAACAAAGAGGCCCGCAAATGCGGGCCTCTTTGCTTTGGCTTGCGGGATCAGCGGCTGGCTTTCATCACGTCGCGCGGCACGTACTTGCCAATCTCAAACTTGCCGATGGCTGCGCGATGCACCTCGTCCGGGCCATCGGCCAGGCGCAGGGTGCGCTGCATGGCGTACCAGTAGGCCAGCGGGAAGTCGTTGGAGACGCCCGCGCCGCCGTGCATCTGGATCGCCCGGTCGATCACCTTGAGCGCCACGTTGGGCGCCACCACCTTGATCTGGGCGATTTCACTGGCGGCGATCTTGTTGCCCACGGTATCCATCATGTAGGCCGCGTTCAGGGTCAGCAGACGCGCCTGGTTGATCTCCATGCGCGAATCGGCGATGTGATCGATATTGCCACCCAGGCGCGCCAGCGGCTTGCCAAAGGCGGTGCGCGAAACGGCGCGCTTGCACATCAGCTCCAGGGCGCGCTCGGCCATGCCTATCGAACGCATGCAGTGGTGGATGCGGCCCGGGCCGAGGCGACCCTGGGCGATCTCGAAGCCACGCCCTTCACCAAGCAGTACGCTCTCGTAGGGCACGCGCACGTTCTCGAACAGCACTTCGGCATGGCCATGCGGCGCGTCGTCATAACCGAACACCGGCAGCGGGCGCAGTACGGTGACGCCTGGCGCATCCATCGGCACCAGGATCATCGAGTGCTGCTGGTGGCGCGGCGCGTCCGGATTGGTCAGCCCCATGAAGATCATCACCTTGCAGCGCGGGTCGCAGGCACCGGAGGTCCACCATTTGCGGCCGTTGATGACCCACTCATCGCCCTCGCGGCGAGCATTGGCCTGCATGTTGGTGGCGTCGCTCGAGGCCACGCCCGGCTCGGTCATGGCAAAGGCGGAACGAATCTCGCCGGACAGCAGCGGCTCCAGCCATTGCTGCTTTTGCGCCTCGTTGCCGTAACGCACCAGCACTTCCATGTTGCCGGTATCCGGCGCGGCGCAGTTGAACGGCTCGGGGCCGATCAGCGAGCGACCCATGATCTCCGCCAACGGTGCATATTCGGTGTTGGTCAGGCCCGCGCCATAGTCGGACTCGGGCAGGAACAGGTTCCACAAACCTTCGGCTTTGGCCTTGTTCTTCAGCTCCTCCATGATCGCGGTCGGCTGCCAACGATCACCTTCGGCCACCTGCTGCTCGAACACCGCTTCAGCCGGGTAGATGTGCGCCTCCATGAATGCACTGACGCGCTCACGCAGCTCTTGAACCTTCGGGGAATAGGCGAAATCCATGGAATTACCTGTTTGTAATAAAGGGTGAGAGGTTGTGGAAATGATGCTAGAACAGCGCTTAGGATTTATCTAACCTATTTTCAGCGTGTATGAACATTCATAACCTATATATGATCGATTGATATCGACGCCCCCTGGAGCACTGCCGGCATGAACCTGACCAAGGTGGATCTGAACCTCTTCATCGTCTTCGACGCCATCTACACCGAGGCCAACCTGACCCGTGCCGGGCAGATCGTCGGCATTACCCAGCCAGCGGTTTCCAACGCCCTCGCCCGTCTGCGCGAAACCTTCAACGACCCGCTGTTCGTGCGCACCGCCCAGGGCATGGTGCCCACGCCGATGGCGCAGAACATCATCGGCCCGGTACGCAACGCCCTGCAGTTGTTGCGCGTTTCCGTGCAGGAAAGCCGAACCTTCAACCCGCAGCAGGCCGGCAAGACCTACCGCATCAGCATGACCGACCTGTCGGAGCAGATCCTCCTGCCACCGCTGTTCCAGCGCCTGCGTCGCCTGGCGCCGAGCGTATGCATCGAGAGCTTCCTGGCCAAGCGCCGCGAAACCACCAAGGAGCTGGCCGCCGGCCGGCTCGATTTTGCCGTCGACGCGCCACTCAATACCGACCCGCAGGTTCGTCACGTCAAGCTGCTGGATGATCGCTATGTCTGCGCCATGCGCCCTGGCCACCCAATGGCCAAGGAAAAGATCAGCCTCGACGAATACCTGTCGCTGAGCCACATCCACATCTCCAGCCGCCGCAGTGGCTTAGGCTATGTGGATCTGGCCCTTGGCAAGATGGGCATCCAGCGCAAGATTGCCCTGCGCTCGCAACACTATCTGATGGCCAGTAGCGTGATACAGCAGACCGACATGGTGATGACCGTGCCGGAGCGTTTCGCCCGCCGCCACAACCTGCATCATGTGACCTTACCGGTCGGTGATGTGCCGGCGCTGGAAACGCACCTGTACTGGCATGAGAGTACCGATCAGGACCCGGCCAACCGCTGGATGCGCGAGCAGATGATCGAACTGGCGCAGCAGGTCATTGCGCAGGAAAAGAAAGCTGATCAGGCCGCTACCGCCTGATCGTTCAGCGCTTGATGCAAGAAGGCCCGCATGTGCGGGCCTTCTTGCTGGTACCTGAACGCAGGATGGTGATGCCGAAGCTGGCCTGGGTGGCGGTGATGTTCTTGATCAGGTTGTTCATTACAACCCTTCCTTCGTGTGTGGAGTTGATGGCGCACAGAATATCCAATGCACTCGATTAAAAAACAGCAAAACACCGGCAATTAATATCAAATAAATATCTACTTGGCCGTCAGACGCTGCCTTTACGGTTCGAGCAGATAGCGCTCACGGTCATAAGCAAGGTAGTACTTATTCACCGCATTCACATAACTCACCACGCCCATGCCCATCTGCTCCATGGCCACACGTTCGACCTGGAAGAACCACTGATTGGGATTGAGGCCACGCCTGCGAGCCTCGGCGCGCAGGCTCTGCACCCGCTGCGGCCCCAGGTTGTAGCCAGCCAGGACGAAGGCCATGCGCTCGCGCTCGTTGAGCTGCGGGCTGTTGAAGAAGTTGCGGCGGATCATCGCCAGGTACTTGCTGCTGGCCTGGACGTTACCGTCGAGGTTCTGAATGTTGCTCACCCCGACGCTACGCGCTGCCGCCGGGGTGATCTGCATCAGCCCGGTCGCGCCGCTGGCGCCGCGCGCCGATGGGTTCAACGTCGACTCCTTGAATGCTAGCGCAGCCAGCATCAGCCAATCGAAACCCTGCTGCTCGGCATGCTGCTGCAGCACCGGGCGCACCTTCTCCAGACGCTGTCGTTCAGTGCGCCCCAGCGGCGAATGCACCTTGTATAAGCGGCGATAGACACGTTGGAACGCCGCATCCTGGTCGGCCGGGCTCTGATAGCTACTGAAGAAACGGTCGATACTGGCTCGTAGCATCGGCGCATCGGGGCGCATGAACCATTTCATGTCGCCATCACGTGCCAGGACCAGATGCTTGTCGACGCGCAACTTGGGCATCACCTTGGCCCAACGTTCGGCGATCGGCAGCTCCACCGCAGTACGCTCGAAGATGCCGGCCTGGACCATTTCCAGTACATCTTCGACGGCCAGGCTGGGGTCGACCCACTCGACCACGATGGGCGGCAGTTTGCGCTCAGCCAGTTGCTGGTTGATCAACCGTAGCGCGTCACCCACGGCGCTACCCGCTGGCAATGAAAGACTACGCCCGGCCAGCTGTTCGAGGCTGCGGTAATGCCGGTTACCCTGCTTCGACACCAGCACCAGCGGTACTCCGCGGCGAATCGCCGTACTGGCACTGACATCATGCCCGGTGCGCACATTGAGCAGTTCGCCGGGCGCAACCAGATCGCCCTCGCCGCGCTGCAATGCGCCAAGCAACTGATCCTTGGCTTTGGGGATGATCTTCAGTCTGAGGCTGCGACCATCTCGGGCATTGCGGTTGAGGTACTGCTCGAACGCCCGTAGGCGGTGATATTCGACGCCAATGCTCTGGCCCTTGACCGAGCCCGAGCTGTTGCGGCTCTGATTGACCAGCACCCGTAGCTCACCACTGCTGCGAATCGTCGGCAGATCGCGCGCACTGCGGGCCTGACTGCCGACCTCCGGCGGGCCGGCCACGCGCGCACTGACCGACAACGGCAGCGCAGCCAGTAGGCACAGGATCAGCAGCAATCGCGACATCGACTCTCCAGGGAAGGCGGTAGACCGCCGAAGCCTCATCCGGTTGGTGGCTGCTGTACGCCAATACGCGACAGGCGGCTACTGACCGTATACCCGCCAAACAAGCTCCAAGGGCGGCAGGGGCGCGGAGATTGGCACAGCAGAGCGCTGCCGCGCCACCCCACAACCTTGCATCAACCTTAAAAACAGCGACCAACTTATTGTTTTAAATCGACTTCCTGACGAACGGATAGCATCTGCTATTCTGCCCCCTCGCGTTCAACAGGTGGCACCATGCAACTCATCGATATTGCCGTCAATCTCACCCACCCCAGCCTCGCGGTGCAGGCCGAGGCGCTGCTCGAACGCGCCTATGCAGCCGGGGTGTGTCAGTTGGTGCTGACCGGCACCAGTCTGAATGAAAGCGAGGCCAGCCTCGCACTTTGCCGACAGTTGGATAGCAGCGGCCAGCGCCTATTTAGCACCGCCGGGGTCCATCCGCACGACGCCAGCTCGTGGAACGGCGCCAGCAGCGCTACCCTCAAGGCGCTATTGGCGCAACCACCAGTACGCGCCGTGGGTGAATGCGGGCTGGACTTCGATCGCGATTTCTCGCCACGCCCGGCACAGGAAAAAGCCCTGGAAGAACAACTGGCGCTTGCCGTCGAATTGCAGATGCCGGTGTTTCTGCATGAACGCGAAGCCAGCCAGCGCCTGCTGGAAATCCTGCATGACTATCGTGACCGACTGCCAGCGGCCGTGGTGCACTGCTTTACTGGCGAACGCTCTGCACTCTATGCCTATCTCGATCTCGACCTGCATATCGGCATCACCGGCTGGGTCTGCGACGAACGTCGCGGTACGCACCTGCATCCGCTGCTCAAGGATATCCCCGGCGAGCGCCTGATGCTGGAGACCGATGCGCCCTTCCTGTTACCGCGCAGCCTGCGGCCAAAGCCCAAGAGCGGGCGTAACGAGCCTGCCTTTCTCGGCGAGGTGCTGCGCGAGGTGGCGTTGCACCGCGGGCAAAGCGAGGAAACCCTGGCGGCACAGACCACAGCCTGTGCGCGAGCGTTCTTCGATATGCCAGCCATAGTCGAAGACTAAGGCGCCAGAGTATTGATTGGCGTCAAGACCCTGGCTGTGTACCGATGCATACTGCTGGCACTTGGCCAATAGCGAACGCAGCGAGACGGATAACAACAGCATGGGCGCCTGGATCAGCGATCTTTCTCTGAAGTACAAATTCTGGGCGGTCAATGCCGTTGCCTTCGTCATCAGTCTGATGCTGGTGCTGTTCGCCCTGCATACCGAACAGCAGGCACGCAGCGCCGATGCCAAGCAGGCTGCAATCGCGCAGGCGCGCCTGCTCCAGCAGTGGCCGCAGCAGGCGGCACTGCCCAGTTCGAGCAACATCCAGGTGGGCAACGGCAGCCTGCCAGGTGCTCAAGGTGGCCCCGACGCCAGTGGCTGGCAGGCCGTGCAGCATGACGCCCGGTTAGGCGACTCGCCGGTGATCGGCGCGCAGCGCGTCACCCTCAGCGATGGACGCACCCTGGCGGTCATGGCGCGCGCGCCCAGCCTGCTCGACCTGTTCGCCCAGCACGCGCTGACCTATGCCGTCGCAGTTGCCGTGTTGATGCTGTTGCTGCTGGCTGCTTCGCAGCTGTTGATCCGCTTTCTGCTCAGCCATCTCAACACCCTCAAGGACGTGATACTGCAAGCCGAGCGCAGCGGCGACCTGTCCCTGCGCGTCCCTCTGAGCAGCCGTGACGAGGTCGGCCAGATGGCCGCCGCCTTCAACGCCATGCAAGCCGGCTATCAGCGCGTGGTCGGCACCGTCGGCCAGGTGGCTGACGAGCTGAACAGTGGCACCCGCGATATGGCCGAGCGCATGGGGGCGGTGCGTCAGGGCATGCTCAGCCAGCAAAGTGAAACCGATCAGGCTGCCACCGCGATCAACGAGATGTCGGCGACCGTGCAGCATATCGCCGATCACGCTGGTACCACCCGCGATCAGTCGCTCAATGCCGATCAGCTAGCGCGCGCAGGCCAGCAGGTGGTCGAACGGGTCGAGCAATCCATCGCAGCCCTGTCGCAGGGCGTACGCCAAAGCGCCGCCAGCATCGAGCGCCTGGCCGAAGACAGCCAGCACATCAGCCGCGTGGTCGGTGTGATTCACGGCATCGCCGAACAGACCAACCTGCTCGCCCTCAATGCCGCCATCGAGGCCGCCCGCGCCGGTGAAATGGGTCGCGGCTTCGCCGTGGTCGCCGACGAGGTGCGCAACCTGGCCAAGCGCGTGCAGGACTCCACCGACGAAATCACCCAGATGATCGGCAACCTGCAGGGCGGCACCCGCGACGCCGTGGAGTTCATGCGCGAAAGCTCGGAGAACGCCAACCATTGCGTACAACTGGCGCAAGAAGCCGGCGAGTCGCTGGCGGCGATCACCGCCGCCGTGGCGCTGATGCGCGACAGCAATACACAGATCGCCGTGGCCGCCACACAGCAGAGCCAGGTGGCCGAAGAAATGAGCCGCTCGGTGGTGGGCATTCGTGACGTCACCGAACAGACCGTTGGCCAGACCCTCGAATCGGCCGCCACCAGTCAGCAACTCGCCCAACTGGCAGGCGAGCTGAACAAGGCCATCGGCCAGTTGCGCCTGTAGAGGTGGCCCTTTAGGCATAAGCCTATCTGCGCCATAGCCAGGAGCAATTCGCTCTGCATGGGCGGCGATCCTAGACTCGTCTTATCGAGTCGAGGATCGTCCCATGAGCAAACGTCACCCCAACCTGCTGGCCTGGCAATGGCGTCATTACGCCAGCCAGCATCGGCATCCCACCAATCTGCTGCTGCACCTGATCGCCGTGCCACTGTTCCTGCTGTCGCTGATACTGCTGCTGATCGGCCTATGGCATCTGCGGTTCGTGCCGTTGGCACTGGGCAGCATCGGCCTGATCGCCTCCCTGGCGCTGCAAGCTCACGGCCACAGACTGGAGCAACAGCCTGCGGAACCCTTCGCCAGCAAGAGCGATGCGCTGAAGCGCCTGCTGTTGGAGCAGTGCGTGACGTTCCCGCGCTTTCTCTTCAGCGGCGCGTGGTGGCGCGCCTGGCGCCAACGCCGGCGCCACTGAATCAGGCAAATACGGTCACGGTCTGCCGGCTCAAGGCGATCAGCTCACCTGCAGGTGTCCACATCGCCGCCGCTACGTGCCCGTAACCATCGCGGGCATATTCGATGTCCGCGCGATACAGGCACCAGTCTTCGCTGCTGAGAGTGTGTAGCGGCTGAACGAACTCGATGGTCCAGGTCAGCGAGCTGCCCGGCGCCGGGCTTTTCAGATAGGGCAGCAGCGCAGGCGGCCAGGCATCGACCAGTGCCAGCACATGCGCCTCGCTGAGCGCCTGTGGCTCGCGCTCACCACGCAAACGCACCCAGCCGCCCATCTGCCGCGATGGCGTGTTGCTGAAAGGCATACCGCCAATTCCCCAGCGCATGGCCAGAAAGCGCGTGAACTCCGGCGTGACGTTGCGCACGTAGGGCAACTCCTGGCACTGCTCCACCGGCGTGATCTGCGGCGCGGCAAGCGCCTCCACGGCAATCGCCGAAGGGCGCGATGCGCCAAAGCTGCCCTGCACCACGGTCACCACCTGTCCGTCCTGAACCGCGCGTAGGAACATCTGGCTGACCGCCTTGCCCTCGCGCAGCACCTCGGCCTGGAAACTGACAGGAACATCCGGCGCCACCGGCCCGACGAAGGTGATGGCCAGCGAGCGCACCGGTCGGTCCTGCGGCACCTTGGCGCGCATCGCCTCGAACGCCAGAGCCGCCACCAGACCACCGAAACTGGCGCGCCCCTGCCCCCATTCGGCCGGAATCACCACGGCATCGGCATCGCGGCGCACCGCCTCAAGCATTTCGGAAAAGATCATACGCACCTCGGCATTCATCGATGGCGACGATCTTAGGGGATGGTGGCAACTGAACGATAGTCCGCAAGGATGCTTATTCGGTCATATTTGCGGCGAAAATGTCGCCTTATTCCACGCTGGGAAAATCGCCATACAGTGCCAGCAGGGCTCCATCAGCGCGTTGCTCGGCCGCCTGCTGAGCCTGCAGCCAGATTGCCCGGCAAGGGCCCAGCGACGCCAGCGCATCGGCCTGCGCCAGCCACTGCAGGTGGTCATGCCAGTCGCCAAGGGCGCTTTGCGCACGTTTGAGCCTGAGCTGCACCGCCTTGCTCAAACGACTTTGTGCCGGGTAGGTTTCAGCAGCGTAGCGCACGCGTTTGATCAGCAGGCGCAGGCGATGGCGGTCATGCGCCGGATCGCGTAAGGCGCGGGCCAGTTGTCGTTGCTGGCGCCGCAGGCGGCGCCGGATGCGCTTGTCCACATCGTTCAATTGGCCTTGCCTGGCAGCTTCACGCCAATTCGCCGGCCAGCCGTCGAGCAACAGCATCAGGTCGGCCAACTCGCCACTGCTGGCAATGGCAACGTAACCTGCGGCGCGCTGCGCCTCATCGGCAGGCGCCAGATGCACCAGGCCCAGACGAGTCAGCTCGGCCACCAACACCTCACGATCACGCAGCGGCCCACTGAGGCGGCCCAGCACTGCGGCTCCCTGCTCCAGAGCATCCACAGCCGGCAAACCGCGCAGCGGACGCAACAGGCTGCGCAATTGCCGCAGGGCGATGCGCAGGTCGTGCAAGGCCTCGGTGTCAGTGCAGTCAGCCAACCGCGCCTGGCAGGCATACAGCCGCACCTGCAGAGCCAGGACACGCCCCAAACAATGTTCGATGAAATCGCTCATGCTCGATCCTCCCAAACGACGATGCATCAAGCTAACAACCCGGCCCCCACTCAAACAAGTGACCAATGGTCGCTAACGCGACAGGCGCCAGGGTAATGCTCTGCGCAAATCACTCAATGCCTGCCGCAGGGCATCACGCGACGCGGGCCCGCCGGCATAGCGCTGCTGCTCGAAGCATCGGGCAAATGTCTCGATCTGCTCCGCCTGCTCGGGCAACTGCCGCGCCGCGCGCAACGCGAAGGAGCGTGCGCCCTCACCCGCTTCCCGGCGCACGTCATGGCGCGCCAACAGCCGCTCGAACTTGCGAAACGCCTGGCGTTGCGGATCAGGCCGCTGTTGCCAGGGCTTGAGCAACCACAGCGCCAGCAGGCCAATCAGAAGCGCTCCGGTGCCCACCAGAACGAGCGCCAGACGCTGCCAATCGAGGCTGCCGAACCAGTTCTGCAGCAGTTTCAGCTGCTGCTCGCCCTGGTACCCCAGCACCCAGCGCTGCCAGCCGTAATTGAGATTCTCCCAGCTCATGCGCAGCTGATTGAGCCAGGCCAGCTCGCGGTAGCGCAGTGGCGAGAAGGGTTGATCGTCGAGAAAACCATCCTCCTCGGCCAAGGCCTCTTCCAGCCCTTGCTCGATACGCTCCGGTGCTACCTGAAAAGTCGGATCGACGCTGCGCCAGCCACGGCCCGGCTGCCAGTACTCGACCCAGGCATGGGCGTCGAACTGACGGACCTGGATGTAGTTGCCATTGGGATTGAGCTCGCCGCCCTGATAACCGGCCACCACCCGCGCGGGAATACCCGCGGCACGCAGCACGAAGGTCATGGCGCCGGCATAGTGCGCGCAAAAACCACGCCGGGTGTTGAACAGGAAATCGTCGATGCTGTCGCTGCCCAGAGGCTGCGGGCGCAGTGTGTAGACGTAGGGTTCACGGTTAAAATGCTGCAGCACTGCCGCCACTAATGCGTCGCTCTGCGGATACTGCTCCTTCAGTTCAGCCGCCCAGGCGCGACTGCGCGGGTCGCCCTGCTCGGGTAATTGCAGCGCCTGCCGGATACCTGGCGGTTCGGCCTGCGCCTCCCGCATGGCCTCCGGCCAGGAACGCACCTGGTACAGCAGGGGCCGATCCACCGGACGCAGTCTCTGCCAACGGAAGTCGTTCATCATCCGCCCGCTGTCCTGCGCCATCTCGCCGACATCCAGCGCGTACAGCCAGCGCTTACCGCTGGGCTGCATGATGATGCTGTAATCGAGCGGTTCGCCGGCCTTGCTCCACTGCGGCGCGACGGGTACATCAGCGTAACCGGACTGCGACCAGCGCCGGCCATCGAAACGCTCCAGTGTCAGGGCGCGCCAGTACAGTTGTTCGCGCGGCGGCACGTCACCTTCGAAGCTGGCGCGAAAGGCCAAGGCCGGGGAGCGACTGAGTTCGGCGATATCGGCCGGTTCCATGCTGTCCGACAGGCCAGTGACGCCCTTGTCGCTGGGCATTGGCAGTGACCACAACGGCCCCAATCGCGGAAAGAACACGAACAGCAGAAGCATCAGCGGTATCGCTTGCAGGACCAGGCCACCCGCCAGGCGCAGGGGTGGCCAGGGGCGTTCGGCAAAACCACTGTGCTGCAATCCAACCAGGGCAGCCAGCAAGGCAGTGACCGGCAACAGACTGTAGAGCGCTGCGAGGATGCCGTCCTCGAACAGGTAGGCGGTCACCACGCAGAAGAAACCGAGGAAGATCAGTACCAGCGCATCACGTCGCGTGCGCATCTCCAGCAACTTCAGAACGAACGTGGCGATCAGCAGCACCACGGCGGCATCCAGCCCCACCAGTGTGCCGCGCGAAAGCAGGATGCCAGCCACCACCAGCAGCACCAGGCCGCCCTTGGCCCAGCCATTGGGATAGCGCGCACGCATGCGGAAAATCTGCACACGCCAACCGGCAGCACCAAGCCACAGCGCGATCATCCACAGCGGCAGATGCAGCAGATGCGGCAAGATCACCAGCACCTGGGCGACCAGCAACCAGGTCAGAGCGATCCTCGGAATACCCGGCAGGCTGCTCATGCGCGCGCTCCGAACAACGCCAGGGCGCGCAGGCAAGCATCGCGATGCCCCTCACCGTAATCCGGTGCGATCACCTGCCCAGGCAGTTGCAAGCCGAATGCCTGTTGCCGCTCGGTGAACTGCAGCACCCAGTAGCAGAGCAGCGACAAACGCATTTCGCTGTCGCCACCCAGGCTGTCGAAGTCCAGCCACAGGTCGCGGCCGCTGAGCATGGCGAAATCCTTGACCAGCAGGCCCTGGCCACGTGAATAGGCCTTCCAGTCCAGACGCCGTTTCGAATCGCCCGGCTGATACTCGCGCAGGCCCTGGAAATCATCGGCGCCCTGGCCGCGGGCGCGCATGCCCTCTTCCTCCTCCTCTTCGCCCAGGCCCGCCGACAACGGCAGCTCACCCTCCAACGGCCGCGGGTAGACCAGCACCGCCTGATCCAGATCGACCCAGCTCCAGGCCACCAGCAAGCCCAGCGGGAAACGGCTCTCCACCCGTAGACGCTCGGGCCGCAGCCAGCCACGCCGCACGGCTGGCTGGCTCAGATCCACCTCGGTCTGCCCCTGGCGCGGTACGTCGCGCAGCACCAGATCAGACGGTGGCCAGCCCAGCGCCACGGCCTGGCGTTCACGCTCAGGGCTCTCCAGGCGTACGCGAAAACGCGCATGTTCGCCGACGAACACCGCACCACCGCCACCGGCCTTGAGCACCAACCCGGCCAGGTTGCGGTAGGTATGCAGGATGGTGACGACGAACACCGATACCAGCAGGAAGGTCAGGCCATAGGCCAGGCTGTTCTGGTAATTGATGCCCACCAGCAGCATCAGTAGAAGTGCCACGGCAAACACAGCCCCCACCCGGCTGGGCAGAATGAAAATACGCCGCTGATTCAGGCGCACGCTGGCCGCTGGCGGAATACGCCTGGCCAACCAGCGCCGCCAGAGCGGCTTCAGCGCTGCACGCATCAGAGCGCCGGCACTTCGCGCAGCAACCATTGCACCAGACTGCCGCCACCATGACCGGTAGGGTCGGCGCGCTCGCGCAGACGGTGCCCCACCACTGATGGCAGCACCGCTTGCACATCTTCGGGAATCACGTAATCACGTTCGGCCAGCAGCGCCCAGGCCCGCGCTGCAGCCAACAACGCCAGACTGGCACGCGGTGACAAACCCCAGGCGAACTGCGGCTGACTGCGCGTCGCCTCGACCAGGCGCAGCACATAGTCGATCAGCGCATCACTGGCACGCACCTTGGGCACTTGCGCCTGCAGACGGGCCAATTCAGCGTGGTCGAGAATGGATTCCATGCGCGGCAACAGATCGCGCCGGGCATCACCCAGCAGCAACGCCCGTTCCGCAGCCTGCGCCGGGTAACCCAGCGACAGACGCATGAGAAAACGATCGAGTTGGGATTCGGGCAAGGCGAAGGTGCCGCCGCTGCTGACCGGGTTCTGCGTGGCGATGACGAAGAACGGCTCGGGCAGCGGCCGAGTAGCGCCCTCGATGGTCACCTGCCCTTCTTCCATGGCTTCGAGCAGCGCGCTCTGACTCTTCGGCGTGGCGCGGTTGATTTCATCGGCCAGCACCAACTCGGCAAAGATCGGTCCCGGATGAAAGACGAACTGCCCGCTGTCCTTGTCGAACACCGAGGTGCCAAGAATGTCGCCCGGCAACAGGTCGGAGGTGAACTGAATACGCTGGAAACTCAGCCCCAGCACGCGCGCCAGGGCATGGCTGAGAGTGGTCTTGCCCATGCCCGGCAGGTCTTCGATCAGCAGGTGACCACGCGCCAGCAGGCAGGTCAGGGCCAGGCGCACCTGCGCCTCTTTGCCCAGCAATACCTGATTGACCGAGTCGAGACAGGCATCGAGTTTGGTTCGCATCGTTGGCTCCTTATGCAGAACACCGATGCTACTGGGGCGCCGAGGCGTGGCATAGCGCTATGCAAAGTTTGCTCACGAAACTGTGAGGGCAGACGCTATGTCATGCGAAAGTGCCCTGCCATGCCCTGCAGCTCCCGCCCCAGCTCAGCCAACTGGATGCTCGACGCGGCGGTTTCGTCCATGGCCGTGGCTGACTGATCGGCAATATCGCGGATCGAGGTGACGCTGCGGTTGATTTCCTCGGCCACGGCAGTCTGCTGCTCGGCCGCGGCAGCGATCTGCTGATTCATCTCCGAGATCAGGCTCACCGCCTCGGCAATGGCCGCCAGGGCGCCTTCGGTCTGGTTGGCGTCGCCAACCGTGAGATTCACCAGGCTGGCGCTCTGCTCCATGTCCGTCACGGCGCGGCGGCTACCCTCGCGCAAGGCCGCGATCAGCGACTCGATTTCCGCCGTGGATTGCTGAGTGCGTTTTGCCAACGCCCGCACCTCATCGGCGACCACCGCGAAACCACGCCCCTGTTCTCCGGCGCGCGCCGCTTCGATGGCCGCGTTGAGCGCCAGCAGGTTGGTCTGCTCGGCCACGCTCTTGATCACCTCGAGTACGGCATCGATACGCTGAGTGTTCTGGCTCAGGCGCTGAATGCTCTCGGTAGTGGCGTCCATGGCGCGAGCCAATTGCTCGATGCGCTGCAGGGTCTGGCGCACCACCTGGCTACCGGCACCGACACGCTGGTCAGCCTGTTCAGTGGAAGCCGCTGCGGCCTCGGCATTGCGTGCCACCTCGTGCACCGTGGCCGTCATCTGGCTCATGGCGGTGGCGACCTGATCGGTCTCCAGCTTCTGACCATTGACGCCTTGGCGCGTCTGCTCGGCAGTTGTCGAGAGGGTCTGGGCGGAGCTGGAAATCTGCGTCACACCACCCTGCAGGCGGCCGACCATATCGCGCAGGTTGGCGGACATCCCTTGCATGGCAGCCAGCAGCTGCCCGATTTCATCGCGCCGATCCTGTTCGATACGTACGCTGAGGTCGCCACTGGCAATGGATTCGGCGAGGCCGATCACGCGCTTGAGCGGACGCACGATGGCCAGGCTGATCATGATCGCCGCGCCAAGACCGAAAAGCAGCGCCAGGGCCGCTGCCAGGATGATCAGACCGCTGCTGGCCTGACGCTCGGCATGCATGGCCTGGCGTTGCGTGTCCAGGGCCAGCTCGACCCGCTGCAGCAACTGCTCGACCTGAGCGACCAGTTGCCCGTATACCTGTTTTTGTTGCTGCAACTGGGTGGCGTATTCCTTCAGGCGCTCATTGAAGGAGTCGACGTTGACCACCACCTCGCCGAGCACCGCGGCATAACCGGGATCATCCAGCGCATCGCGCAACTCGGCAGCCAGGGCTTGCGCCTCGCCTGCCTGGGCAATTTCCGCCTGCTCACTGCTATCGCTGCGCCGGCTGGCCTCCAGGCGCTGGCGTGCCTGATCCAACGCCTGCAGCAGTAGTTGATGAATCTTGCCGACCTTGCCGGCCTGCAGGACCGAATCACCGCCCTGCTCGCCTTGGGAGCTCTTGAGCAGGTCGACGCCGTCTTCGGTCAGCCCTTCCTGCAGCAGATCCAGGCTGTTGGCCGCGCTGACCACCAGCCAGTCGGCGGCTTGCAAGGACAGCTGCATGTTGTCGGTGAGTTCAACGTAGCGGGCAAAAGCGCTGCGGTAGTCGGCCAGTGCAGGCTCGACCTGCGCCAGAATCGCGGCCGTGTCGCTATCGAGCTCACCTTGCAGTGCCTGCCCGGCCTGCAGAATCGCCTCGGCCTGTTCGGCCAGACGCGCGGCGTGCTGACTATCGCCACTCAGCGCGAACGCCTGCTCGCTCTGACGCATGCGCAGCACCTGCTCACCCAGCGCGCTCATGCGCTGCTGCAGCTCAGCGCCAGCACTGACTTCACGCAACGCCAGCAAACCGGTAACAGCCACCAGAGCGGTCAGAATCAATACCAGAGCAAAACCCAGCATCAACTTGCTGGCCGTGCTCAGACTGGCCAGCCGCTTGCACAATGAGCCACCCATGACATCCCCCTGCCTACTGCAGCTAGCCCAAACAGGCCGTTGAAAAACTACCTGCGTTTTTCAACGGCCTGACAATTCTGGAACATAGGAGCGCAGCGCTACTGGCGACAAGCCAGCAGACAGCAAGATGGCCGGGAGAGTTAACTGGACGTCGTTTTCAGAACGGGTTCAGGGCCGCTGCATCTGGAAAAGATCCCGTGTGCGGCAATAGGCGCTCCCACCGAGGCGACCCACCAGATCGAGTTTGAGCGGGTCGATGCGTCCCTGCTCGTTGAGCACCGCATCATCAATGTGCGCCAGCAACACTTCGGCGAAGATCAGATGACAATTGGGTTGCTGCGCCGGATAGGGCTGGATTTGCGTCACACGGCATTCGAAGGTCACCGGGGCACCGACGACGCGCGGCACGTCGATGCGCGCGCACGGCTGGCTGGCAATGGCGCAGTGGGCAAATTCGCTGACCTCATGCGGCAGGATCGCGGCACAGGCATTCATCGCCTCGGCCTGAGCGAAGCTGACCAATTGAATCGCCAGCTCGCCGCTGGCCTGGGCATTACGCAGACTGTCCTTGAGGCTACCATCGTCGCGGGTGTTGACGTTGACCAGCAAGGTCGGGGGGTTGTCACTGATCACCTGAAAGAAGCTGAACGGCGCCAGATTGGTCACGCCCTCGGCCGAACGGGTGGAGACCCAGGCAATAGGCCGCGGGGTGACACTGGAGGCCAGCCAGCGGTAGGCCTCAAGCGGGCTCAGATCGGCGAAATCGAGTTGCATCAACGCCCCGCTCGCGATTCGCGGATGTAAAAGCGCGCACGCTCGGCCTTGCTGGTGCAGCCTTCGTAGGCTTCGAACTGCTGCTGGGTCTTGGCAGCGGTAAGCAGCGAAAGCGCCTTGGAATAGCTCACCGTACCGGCGAAGCCCTCGGCCTCGGCGATGCTCAGCTCTTTCCAGGCGGCATCCAGTTGATTGGCACAGGTCTCACGGTAAACGGTCTTGCCGGCGCAGCCGGTGAGCACCAGCGCAAGCAGCGGTAAACAGATCCAGTGTTTCATCGACCACACTCCTCGAACGGATATGACTACGTATAACAGGCTGTTGAAAACGTAGGCGAGGCAGCCAGTGCAATACCGATGGCGGCCCCGCAAAAACAGGTGAAAAACGACCGGGGTCGTGTTCGACTTTACGAGCTATAAATGAGCATTTTGATCGGGCTCGCGCACGAGCCTGTTTTTAACGCAGCAATGGCAACGCAGGTAGTTTTCAACGGCCTGCTAGGGTCTGTTGCCGTTTCGACGCGAGCCGTGCGCGAAACGGCAACAGACCCTAGGCCCAGTCTATGACGCTACGGCAGAAGGAAAGTGCCCACCTCACCCGCCGTTTCGCTTACGCAGGTATTCCACCACAGCCTGCTGCTCCCCGGCGAATTCAATCCGCCCGGATTTGCTCTCGCGCTGGAACACGTACATAGGATCGTAGTACTCGACCAGCAAGGCCTCGATCCAGCCGCGATGGGTATCGACCTGGCCGTCGCGCGCCTGCTCCTCCAGCGCCTGGTCCATGATCGCCGCCAGGCGCTGATAACGCTCGCCGCCCAGGCGACGGGTGATATTGGCCAGGCTCTCGCGCAGGCGCGCGGCGAACGCGGTGAAGCCTGCCTCGGCACCCTGGGCTGCAACGAACTCGGCACACAACTCGACCACGTAGGCCTGCAGAATCCGCTCCACACGGTTAGCCACACTGTCCTCCAGCCACACCAGGGGATGATGCTGCATCGCCTGATACAGCGGTAATGGCAAGGAGCAGCGGCCGATCAGACGCGCCTCATCTTCCAGCACGAACTGCTGCTGTCCCGCGGCACGGCGCTTGAGCAGATCGATGGCCAGAGCATTTTCGAAATCGATCTGCTCGGGCTGGCCAGTGGCGCGCTTGCCAAAGCTGGAGCCTCGGTGATTGGCGTGCGCCTCCAGGTCCAGGCTGTTGCTCAGCTGGCTGATCACCTCGGTCTTGCCGGTGCCGGTCATCCCGCCCACCAGCACGAAATCGCACGCCTGTACCGCCTCGTCGGTGGCCTGCAGAAGGAAGGTGCGCATGGCCTTGTAACCACCGACCACGCGCGGATAGTCGATGCCCGCCTCGCTTTTCAGCCATTGCTGGACGATCTGCGAGCGCAGGCCACCGCGAAAGCAGTACAGGTAACCGTCAGGGTTGGCCTTGGCAAAGGCGGCCCAAGCCTCGATGCGCTCGGCCTTGGTCTGGCCGCTGACCAGTTGATGGCCCAGCTCGATGGCCGCCTGCTGGCCTTGCTGCTTGTAGCAGGTGCCGACCCTTTGCCGCTCGATATCGGTCATCAGCGGCAGATTGATCACGCCGGGGAACGCGCCTTTGTGGAATTCGACCGGTGCACGGGTATCCATCATCGCCCGGTCATGCAGGAACAGATCGCGGTAGTCGGTGCAGTTGTCGCGCATCAGAGCACCTCGACCGCGTAACGCTGTCGCTCGACCATCTCACCGATGGGCGCCAGATCCAGCCCCAGCTCGGCGGCCACGGCGAGGAACTCGGCCTCGCCCTCCGGCGCCACGGCAATCAGCAGGCCACCGCTGGTCTGCGGGTCACACAGCAGTAGCTTGGCCAGCTCGGGCAGCGGCGCGATCTTGTCGCCGTAACTGTCGAAATTGCGCAAGGTGCCACCCGGTACGCAGCCCTGCTCCAGATAGTGTTCGACACTCTCCAGACGCGGCACTCGGGCGAACTCGACACGGGCACTCAGACCGCTGCCATCGGCCATTTCCACCAGGTGGCCAAGCAGGCCGAAGCCGGTGACGTCGGTCATCGCGCGCACGCCGGCAAGCTTGCCAAAGCGGCTGCCGGGCTTGTTCAGGGTGCACATCCAGTCACGCGCCAGGCCAACGTCCGCATCGCGCAGCTTGGCCTTCTTCTCCGCCGTGGTGAGGATGCCGATGCCCAGCGGCTTGGTCAGGTACAGCTTGCAACCCGCCGTGGCGGTATCGTTGCGTTTCATGTTGGCCTTGCTCACCAGGCCGGTCACGGCCAGGCCGAAAATCGGTTCCGGCGCATCGATCGAGTGACCGCCCGCCAGCGGGATGCCGGCTTCATCGCACACGGCGCGGCCACCGCGGATCACTTCGCGTGCCACTTCCGGGGCCAGCAGGTTGACCGGCCAGCCGAGGATGGCGATGGCCATCAGCGGGTCACCGCCCATGGCGTAGATGTCGCTGATCGCATTGGTCGCGGCGATACGGCCGAAATCGTAGGGGTCGTCGACAATCGGCATGAAGAAGTCGGTCGTAGAGACCACGCCACGCTCTTCGTCGATGGCGTATACCGCCGCGTCATCACGCGAGGCATTGCCCACCCAGAGTCTGGGGTCGAGATTCTGCGCGCCGCTGCCAGCGAGAATCACCTCAAGCACCTTCGGCGAAATCTTGCAGCCGCAGCCGGCGCCGTGGCTGTACTGGGTCAAACGGATGGGTTCGCTCATGGTTCTTCTCTCACCGCGATAACTGGCGGCGGATTCTAGCAAAGACTGCCTTGGCTAAGCCCAATTGCGCGAGTAAGGTCGAAGCTTCACTGGGGGAGTCGGTCAATGAGCAAGAAAGTGGCGCTGGTATTGGGCTCGGGAGGTGCGCGCGGCTATGCGCATATCGGCGTGATCGATGAGCTGCAGGCGCGCGGCTATGAAATCGGCTGTATCGCCGGCTGTTCGATGGGTGCGGTGGTCGGTGGCATCTTCGCGGCGGGCAAGCTGCCGGAGTACCGCGAGTGGACGGAAAGCCTGGATTATCTCGACGTGCTGCGCCTGCTCGACGTCAGCTTCCACCTGGGCGCCATTCGCGGTGAGCGGGTGTTCGGGCGCATCCACGACATAGTCGGCGAGATCAACATCGAAGAGCTGGCGATCCCCTTCACCGCCGTCGCCACCGACCTCACCAACCAGCAGGAGATCTGGTTCCAGGAAGGCTGCCTGCACCAGGCCATGCGCGCCTCGGCGGCGATTCCCAGCCTGTTCACCCCGGTCATCCAGGGCAAGCGCATGCTGGTCGACGGCGGCTTGCTCAACCCGCTGCCAATCGTGCCGGTGGTCTCCAGCCACTGCGACCTGATCATCGCGGTCAACCTCAACGCCACCAACCAGAATCACTACCAGTTGCCGGTGATTGAGCGGCCGGCGGCGCTCAAGGGGCGCATCGACCAGTTGATGACCACGCTCGGCTCGCGCCTGCCAAGCTTCCGCCGCAAGAGCGAGGACGACGTCCTGCTGCTGGCCGAGGAGCAGCAGCGCGCCGATGCCGTCAGCCCGGCCGCGGCGCCGGACCGCAGCGCCGCCGGCGCCGCGCCGAAATCCGCCAGCGGCTCGCGGGTCGCCGAGTTCAGCGGCCCGGCCTCGCTGCTGGAGCTGGTCAACCAGAGCTTCGAGGTGATGCAGACCTCGCTGGCACAATACAAGATCGCCGGCTACCCGCCGGACATCCTGATCAACGTGCCCAAGAGCGTGTGCCGTTTCTTCGAGTTCTACAAGGCGCCGGAGCTGATCATGCTCGGCCGCCAGATCGCCCGCGACACCCTCGAGCGCTACGAGCGCGAGCGCTGATCACTCACGGATCTGCACCTGCTGCGCGGTGAAGGCCAGTTGCGCCAGGCGCGCCTTGGTCTCGGCCTGGTCGAGGTGCTCGAGCGAGGTCAGCTTGCGTTCGCCCAGGTGCTGCAGTCGGCGGTAATCACGCTGGTACAACTCGGCCTTGCGGCACAACTGCTCGCGCTCGCTGCGGCGTACCTCAAGACGCGCGCAGGCCTCCTCGACCCGCGCCAGGCGGTCGTCCTGGCGCAGACGCATGAGCACCTGGCCGACCTCGACCTGCTGGCCTGCGTCGACCAGCAGCTCGCTGACCTGGCCGCCGACATTGAACGACAGCCGCGAACGGCGACAGGATTTCAGGGTACCGGCGCGGGTATTGGCGACCAGGGTTTCCACCGGGCCGCGCTCCACCGCGATCATCAGTTGCACGGGCATCGGTTGGGGCCGCTGCCACCACCACACAACCGCCAATAAACCGGCAAAAACGAGGGGAACTGACAGGCTACGCACAAGCGACTATTTATTGACACCAAACCTCGACCTAGGTCAGCCTCTCCCCATCAACAACGCGGTACGCCCGCCATTGGTCTCTTGATAGAAGCTCTTAGTTTCAACGGTTGTTACGTCTCATGCTGTTTGTCTGGCGGCAACTGGTCGAGGGCTGCCTGGTTGTCCGGTGTCTTCTGCGCCACCCAGTCGCTGAGCAGGCTGTAGGCCACCGCCAGCAGGGTCGGGCCAAGGAACAGGCCCATAAAGCCGAAGGCCAGGATGCCGCCGAACACACCGAGCAGCACCACCACCAGCGGCAGGTTGCCGCCACGGCTGATCAGGTAGGGCTTAAGGATATTGTCCACCCCACTGATAATGAAGAAGCCCCAGATACCCAGGAAGATCGCCATGCCGATTTCCCCCTGCCATACCAGCCAAGCCACGGCGGGGCCCCAGATCAGCGGCGGGATCATGATGAAACTGCAGGCGAAGGTCAGCAGGCCCAGCACCAGGGCGCCCGGCACGCCGGCGATGACGAAACCGATGTAGGCCAGCACGGCCTGCGCGGCGGCGGTACCGATCACGCCGTTGACCACACGTTGCACGGTGCCGGCGACCAGTTCCAAGTAATGATCGGCACGCTCGCCAATCAGTCGCTCCAGCAGGCTGTGCACGAACACCGCCAGGCGCGGCCCGTCACGGTAGAAGAAGAACACCAGCACCAGGCTCAGGGCCAGTTCGACCATGCCCGCACCGATCTTCGCACTACGTGCCAACAGCCAGTTGCCGACCTGGCCCAGATAGGGCCGCAGCGTGTCGAAGAAAGCAGCGCCCTGCTGGTCGATGGTGCGCCACAGTTCCACCAGGCTATCACCGACCAGTGGAATGCTGGCCAGCCAGCTTGGAGCTGGCGGCAGGCCTTCGACCTGCAGATCCTTGACCAGGGCGTTGGCATCGTTGATGTGATCGGCCAAGTTGAAGCCCAGCCAGACCAACGGCACCGCCACCATGATCACCCAGACCACAGTCAGGATGCCCGCCGCCAGCGACAGGCGCCCATTGAGCAATTGCGTCAGCAGGCGCATCAGCGGCCAACTGGCAAAGGCCAACACGGCGGCCCAGAACAGCGCCGACCAGAATGGCGCCAGCACCCATAAGCTGGCAGCCAGCAGGCCGAGCAGAAGAATCTGCACCAGCAGACGATCATTAGTGGCCATCAAGCGAAACTCCCTTCGACGAAACGACAAAGCGCCCTTGCGGGCGCTCTGTTACAGGCGATTGCGAGTGCTAGCTTAACGCAACAAACGCACGCTCAGTGTTTCATCCGAGCTCTCACCCAACTCCAGGCGCGCTTCACGCACGCGCTGCTCGATCAACGCCTCGCGCCAGGCCTCGGCCTGGCTACCGGCGAGGCTGACGCGCAAGGTGCTGTCGAGGTTCAGGCTGCGCGCCAGCACCTCGACCCAGGCGCTGTCGGCCTTGGCTTCATCGGGCAGTTTCAGTTGCCCATCGGTACGCAACTGACGCAGCAAGGTCGCCGGCGTCGGCAGCAATACGCCTAGAGGGGCTTCGGCATCCAATTGCTCGGCATGCAGGTAAGCACGGCGATTCCCACGAGTGATGCTGTATAGCGCCAGCAGGCTCTGGTGATTCGGCTCGGCCAGGCGTAACAAGGCATAGGCCTGCTGGTCGTCAGGGCCATATAGCGTGGCATTGCCGAATATCGAGTTAGCCCATAGGCTACTCGCACCACACTCACGGCCCTGGCACCAGTAGAGCAATTCGGCGCCCTGCTGCAGCAGCGTTTCCCGTACGGTGGTGAATACCTGATCGGCACTGTGGGTGCGTGGCAGCTCGTAGGTCACCGCACTGTGCTTGCCCTGCACGAGAATCTCCCGCTCATAGCGCAACCGCCCGCTGATGCGGCGAATCGAGCCTTGCGGATAGATACGCTCGACATCGGGCGCTTCCTTAAACGCGACGATGTGACTGGCAGGAAACCGCGGCAGTACCTCGAGGTCGCGACTGCCAGGTAGATCGGCCGCCAGTACGGCACCGCTGCAGACCGCGGCAAGCACCGCAGAAAAAAACTGCACAGCCCCCTTCATAAGGTGGCAGTCCACTGAAAAAACGCGACGGGTGAGCTTGCTGTACAGCGAGTGGCGACTTTTAACGGGTCGATCATGCGATCCTCCATGGCAGACCACCACACCTTTCCCCACGGCCGCAGGCAAGTCAAGGCAAGCGCAGGAATGGATTGAAACAATCCGCTACGAGCTGCGCACCGGCTTCATCATCCAGATGCAGGTGATGCCCACCGGGCAGACGGTGTACCTCGAACGGCAGATCCTGCAGCAAGGTGCGCACGGCCGCCTGCGCCCTCATCATGCCCTGCTCCGCCAACACCAGGCTGACCGGGCATTGCAGCGCGCGAACGAACGCCTGGGCATGCGCCCAGCTCAGACGCAGCGGCGACGGCAGGGTCAGGCGGCTGTCGGTACGCCAGGTGTAGCCGCCCGGCACCGGCATCAACCCACGCTGGGCCAGCAATTCGGCCGCCTCACGGCTGACCGCGCCCACGCCTTTCATCCGCGCCTCGACCGCGCGCGCCATCTCCGCGTACACCGGCTTGCGCTTGTCAGTCAGCGCCTGCCTGGCGCGCAAGGCTTCACCCAGCTTCTGCGGCGCCTGCTCGGCTTCACCGGTGTAAGGCACCAGGCCGTCAATCAGGGCCAGGCGCGCGATCCGCTCCGGCATCGCTCCCGCCAGCAACACGGCGGTGATCGCGCCCATGGAATGACCGAGGATGGAGAAACGCGCCCAGCCAAACTGCTCGGCGACCTGCAGCACGTCAAAGGCATAGTCCCACAGCGCATAACCGGCGCCTGCCGAACGATGCTCGGAATGCCCATGACCGGCAAAATCAAGGGCGACGATGCGCATTCCCTCGAGTTTCGGCGCCAGCCGCGCAAAGCTCGCTGCGTTATCCAACCAGCCGTGCAGCGCCAGAACCGGCACACCATCCTCTGGACCGTAGAGATGAGCCGCCAACTCGATATGCGGCAGGCTCAGGCGTACTTCCTCGAAATCCATGCTCATGCTCATGCACGTTGCTCCTGGCTACCAGCCCAGCGGGTGAACAGTTGACGCAGCAGGTCGGCGGTAGCCTGCGGGCGCTCCAGCGGGAACATATGGCCGCCAGGCAGATTGTGATATTCCGCGCGCGGCATGCGCCGTAGCAGGCGCGCATGATGCGGCAACACCACCCGACTGTGGCGACCGCGCACCATGGCCAGCGGCACCGCCAGCTGCTGGGGTAGCCCCGGAGAGGTGTGCGGCACGCTGCGGTAGATACTGATCTCGGTGGCCGGATCGAATTTCAGGCGCAGCCCCTGCTCACCCGGTTGCAGGCCATGGCTGACATAGGCGTCCAGGCACTCGGGGTCGAAACGGCGAAACAGGCTCTTGCCGGCGAAGTAGTCTCGCGCCTCGACGAGATCGGCAAAGGCTTCACGGCGCCCAAGAGTACGGCCGGCCGGGGTGATGCGGTCGATGAAGCCGAAGCGCTTGGCGGCGCGAATCACCATGCGGTCGGCCAGGGTCAGCACTGGCGAGTCGAGCATCACCACGCCGCGATACAACTCCGGGCGAAGCAAGGCGGCGTGATAATGCAGCACGCCGCCGAGCGAATGGCCGACGCCCCAGACCGGCTCGGCGCCGCCCTCGAGGTGATGGATCAGCTCATCGACCAGATTCGACCAGTTGTCATTGACCGGAAAACGCGGGTCGTGGCCATGCTGTTCCAGATGCTGCACCTGAAAATCCGGCGCCAGCG
Source organism: Ectopseudomonas oleovorans (assembly GCF_029845265.1). Taxonomy (NCBI): domain Bacteria; kingdom Pseudomonadati; phylum Pseudomonadota; class Gammaproteobacteria; order Pseudomonadales; family Pseudomonadaceae; genus Ectopseudomonas; species Ectopseudomonas oleovorans. The sequence goes on along the minus strand of NZ_JAOCLK010000014.1, from coordinate 30,651 downwards.
CGGCGAACAGCTTGCCGTAGGTGGCCGACGGAAAACCGTTGGCATGAGCGAAGAAGATCGACTGCGGCATGCATCAAACTCGAGAAAACAAATATGCCCGGATTCTCCGGCAGCCACCGACGCACGGCAATGACCGTAACGGCCATTGATGGCGGCGCAATGGTCAGGGCTATAGCAGCAGACGTCCGACGATACTGGCCGCCACCAGCAGAAATACCAGGCCGCAAACGAAGTCGATGATCGGCGCCACCTGCAGCAGCCGCTGACGCATCAGCGGGCGGCTCAGGGTCAGCCCCAGCAGGCTGAACCAGAACAGGCTCAGGCCGAACAGCAGCGCCGCACAGGCCACCTTGCCGGGCAGCGACATATCGGCGGGTACCAGACTGCTGAGCAGTGCCAGGAAGAACACCAACGCCTTGGGATTGCCCAGGTTGGTGAGCACGCCGCGTAACCAGGGGCCGAACAGCGAAGGCGTCAGCTCGCCATCCAGCCGCCTCGGACCAGCACTGCCACGCCACCAGGCACGCACAGCGCCGATACCCAGCCAGCCCAGATAGAGTGCACCACCGACCTGCACCAGCTCGAACAGCCACTCGGTACGACTGAGCAGCAAGGCCACTCCGCTGAGCACCAGGGTGCCGTGCAGAAGAATGCCGCAGGCCAGGCCCAACGCACTGAGCAAGCCGGCACGCTGTCCCTGATGCAAGGCGGTGCGCACCACCAGCGCCACATCCGGGCCGGGGCTTACAAGGGCCACCGCGAACACGGCAGCCAGCGACAGCAAGGCGGACGCCTCCTGCATGGTGATCTCCAGAAAATTGAAACGATGACGTATGGACTGATGGTCGATGCAGCGGATCTGTAGGAGCGGCGCCCCGCCGCGAATCAGGACGCCTCCGACTCGCAAGGCTTCCCCCCGGGTCGGAGCTCCTACAAAAGGCTAGCTTCGCGGTCTTGCCTGGTAACCGCTGAATCAGCCCTGACGCAGGCGCGCCGGTGGCAGACCGTAGGTGCGGCGGAACAGCCGCGAGAAATGCGCCTGGTCGTAGAAGCCCAGGCGCAGGGCGATCTCGCTCAGAGGCTCACCCGCCAGCACCAGCGGCAACGCCCGCTGCAAGCGCAGTTGCGTCAGCCACTGATGCGGTGGCAAACCGGTGTGCTGGCGGAAACGCCGCAGCGCCTGCCACGGGCTCATGGCGCAGAAAGCAGCGATTTCCTCCAGCGTGGGCGGATCGCCCAGGCGGTTCTCCAGCCAATCGCGCAGCCGCTGCCAGGTCTGCTGATCGAAGACGCGATGTGGCTCGCTGACGCGCAACGTCGAGCCCATCTCCAGCAGGTGGGCCAGCGCCTGCCAGAGCGCCTCCTCCTGAGCCAGTCTCGAGCCGCCCAGCATCGCCGCATGAAAGCGCTGCAGGTGCTGTGACAGCCGCGGGTGACGCAGACTGCTGGTGGTCAAGCGTGGCGCGCCCTGACGACCGTCACTCAGGGTACGACTGGCTTCATCCAGCCAGGATGGATCGAAGGCCATCACCCGAATACGTTAACTCTGGCCATCCAGGCCGGCACCGTCATGAATCCCTTCCAGCGCCATCAGCAGCACGTCCCCCGCTCCGACATGCCGGTGCTCACCGCCATAGGCGTAGCGATGCTGACCCTGTATCAGCAGGCCGACGTGATATTCCAGGTGAAAGTGCCGGGGAAAGGCGAAGCGATGGTACTCGGCATCGATCAGGCGCACGCCGGGCAAGCTGCTTTGGATATGAGTGATCTGGTCCATGGCGCCTACTGTAGCGCCATGGACCGGGCAAATCTTGGATGAAATTGCAGGCAGAAACTTAAAGTTTCGGGGGCTGATCACCCAGGGGAACGATGGCCATGGTCAGCCGCGAGATACAGCTGGCCTTGCCGTCGTCGCCACTGAGGCGAATGTCCCAGACGTGGGTGGTACGGCCCAGATGCACCGGCCGCGCCACCGCATGCACACGCCCGCTGCGTAAACCGCGCAGATGGTTGGCGTTGACTTCCAGGCCGACGCAGTAGAAGCGGCTGCTGTCGATGCACAGGTAGCTGGCAGTGGAGCCTAGGGTTTCCGCCAGCACCACCGAGGCGCCACCGTGCAGCAGGCCATAGGGCTGGTGAGTACGCGAGTCGATCACCATGCTGGCGCTGAGCGATTCGTCGTCGAAGGTTTCGAAACGGATGTCCAGCACCTCACCGATGCTGTTTTTCAAGGTCGCGTTGAGTGCATCGATATCGGGCGTTCGTTGCCACAGTCCCATGAAGGCGTTCCTTGTGCGTTGAACACAGGGCCGGTGAACCCGGCCAATTCGGCTCAATCGTGCCAGAGCACGGCTTCGCTGCGCTGTTGCCACTCGGCGAAACGCTCGCCATAAGTGCCTTCGATCACCGCGCGTTTGATTTTCAGGGTCGGCGTCAGGAAACCATTCTCCACTGCCCAGACCTCCTTGACCAGTACCAGGCCTTGCAGCCGCTCATGATGATCGAGACGACCATTGACCTCGGCGAGCAAGGCCTTGAGGCTGTTCTCCAGCTCATCGCGGCTGTCATTGGCCGCCTCCTGACGCCCCACATCGGATAGCACGCACAGGGCTATCGGCTGCGGCAGGCCGTCGCCGACCACGCACACCTGCTCGATACGCGAGTGCTCGCCAATGCGGTTTTCGATCGGCGCAGGCGCGACATACTTGCCCTTGCTGGTCTTGAAGATTTCCTTGATGCGTCCGGTGAGGCGCAGGTTGCCTTCGGCGTCCTGCTCGCCCTTGTCGCCGGTGCGCAGGAAGCCATCGTCAGTCAGCGTCTCGGCGGTCTTGATCGGGTCCTTGTAGTAACCCTGCATGGTCGCGCCGCTGCGCACCAGGACTTCGCCATCCTCGCCGATACGTACCTCGACGCCTGGGTTGTTCTGGCCGATCCAGCCCTGCTTGAACTTGCCCGGCAGACACACGTGGGAATAACCACAGTTCTCGGTCATGCCATAGACCTCCTGGATCTCCATGCCCAGGCGGCGATACCAGTTGAGCAGCGCCTCGGGCACCGGCGCGGCGCCGGACAGCGCATAGCGAATGGCGTCCAAACCGAGGCCGGCCAGTACCTTGCGACCGATGAAGCGGCCGATGATCGGCAGCCGCAGCAGGCGGTCGAGCTTCTGCGCCGGCATCTTGCTGTACACGCCCATCTGGAACTTGGTCCAGATGCGCGGCACGCCGAACATCACGGTCGGCCGCGCGCGCTTGAGATCCTCCAGAAAGGTATCCAGGCTCTCGGCAAAGAAGATCGTCTGCCCGGCATAGATGGACGCCAGCTCGACGAACATGCGCTCGGCCACATGGCACAGCGGCAGGTAGGAGATCAGTCGATCATCTTCACCGACGCCAAACAGCTTGATGGCGTTGCTGGCGGCGAAACCGAAATTGGAGAAATTGTGCATCACGCCCTTGGGCGTACCGGTGGTGCCGGAGGTATAGATGATGGTGGCCAGCTGGTTGGCTGCGGGCTTGGGGTCGTCCTGAATCGGCGCGCTGCGCTGCAGATCATCCCAGCTGTAGTCGAAGCTGCCCTGCGGATGCAGCGGCAGGCTGACGGTCGGCAAGCCCGGCGGCAGGCCCGGTGCCATCGAGGCCCAGTCATCGAGCTTGCCGACAAAGGCCAGGGCTGCTTCGGAATGCTCCAGCACCTGCCCCATGGAGTCGGCGGTGAGGTTGGGATACAGCGGTACCGAAACGTGGCCCGCCATCCAGATCGCCAGATCGGCAACGATCCAGTGCGCGCAGTTCTTGGAGATGATGGCGATGCGGCTGCCCTGTGGCAGTTCGCGGCTACGCAACCAGCTGGCTGCACGGCGCGCCTGCTCGCCCACGTCGGCCCAACTCAGCTCCAGCAGCTGGCCGCCCCCCAGAGGTTGCACCATGTAGCGTTTGTTCGGGTGCCTTGCTTCACGTTCATAAAACAGCTCGAGCGGCAAACGGATTGCATCAGCCACAGGGCTTCCTCCTTTGTTGTTTTTGTAGGAATCAACCAAGCACTTGCTTGGTTGAATATTCCACGCAGACAAAAGAGGCGCAAGTTAAGAAATGTTTCTCGCCTGGAACATTTGCCCCCACGGGCAATAAGTCAGGCATGAGGCACCTGCGACGCCACAAGTGGCGACACAGGGCGAAAGGTCAACGGGGGTGGATAAGCGCCAACAGCTCCATCAGCCCGGCGGCCGGGATATCGCCTTCCAGCTCAGCCAGGCTGGCGGTGCGCATGGGCAGCGGCTCCTGGCGATGCCCGTGCACCAGCAGCCCGCCCAGCGCGCCGATCAGCGGTTGATGGCTGACCAGCAGCACCTCGGCACGCTCACGCTCATCGAGATACTTCAGGGCATCACGCGGATCACTGTCCGGCGTCAGCCAGGTCACGGTGTTTATCTTGCCGCTGAACCCCAGCTCGCTGCGTACCAGCTCGGCCGTCTGCTGGGCACGCACGTAGGGGCTGGCGACGATGGCGGTCAGGGGCCGACCGGCGAGCTGGGCGGCAGCCTGCTGCACTTCCTTGCGACCATGGGCGGTCAGCTCGCGGGCAGCATCAGTGGCTGCCTGCGGCTCGGCCTCACCATGGCGCAACAGCCATAACCTCACAGCTTGGGCTCCTCGTCACGCACCGGATGCGGCGCCGGCGGGATACTGTGCGCGGTCTCGCCTTCCGGCGCCCGCGGCGTCGGCCAATCGGCGAACGGCCAGGGTTTTTCATCGGTATTGAAGGTGCCGAAACGACCGATCTGCGCCAGATACTGGCTGAGGCTGTCGCCAAAACCCAGCAGGCTGGCATTGGGCGCACCGTAGAACAGGCGGTAACCCAGTTGCAGCAGCACCACGGTGCCGAGCAGCAATTCGGCCAGTTGCCAGACGATGACGAATATCACCATCCACATAATGCGCAGCAGAATCGACTCACGCTCCAACTCCTGCTTTTCATCACTCATGACTTACGCTCCTTGATTGGCTGCCTGGTTCAGAAGCCGGCAGTGGGGATGAAATCGACGTCGGTCTTGGGCTCACCGAGCATCAACAGTTCGATGACCTGCGCCAGCGTACGCCCCTCGAAGAGAATGGCATGCAGGCCAGCGACCAGCGGCATGTACACGTCCAGTTCTTCGGCACGGGCCTTGAGTACCTTGAGCGTATTGACCCCTTCGGCGACTTCGCCAAGGCGCTGCACCGCGTCTTCCAAGCTGAGGCCTTCACCCAGGGCGTAACCCACCTGATAATTGCGACTTTTCGGTGACGAACAGGTGACGATCAGATCGCCGACGCCGGCCAGGCCAAGGAAGGTCATGGGATTGGCACCAAGCTTGACCGCGAAACGAGTCATTTCCGCCAGGGCGCGGGTGATCAGCATGCTTTTGGTGTTCTCCCCCATGCCCAGCGCCGCCGCCATGCCGGACATGATGGCGTAGACGTTCTTCAACGCGCCGCCGAGCTCGACGCCGAAACGATCGGCGCTGGCGTAGACACGGAAGGTTCTGCCATGCAGAGCCTGCTGCACGCACAGGCACAGTTGTTCATCTTCACTGGCGATCACCGTGGCAGTCAGGGCGTGATCGGCCACTTCCTTGGCCAGATTCGGCCCGGACAGCACGCCGATACGCGCGTCGGGGGCGATCTCTTCGAGAATCTGGCTCATCAGCTTGAAGGTCTTGGCCTCGATGCCCTTGGTGGTGCTGATCAGCATCTTGCCCGCCAACTGCGCCGCCACCGGTTGCAGGGCATCGCGCAGGGCGTTGGAAGGCAATGCGACCAGCACCAGCTCGGCCTGCTGCAGCACGCCGCTCAGGTCACTGGTCGGCTCGATACCGCAATGCAGCTTGACGCCCTTCAGATAGCGCGGGTTCTCGCCGCTCTGACGCATCTGCTCGGCCTGCTCGGGATCACGCATCCACTGCAGGACGCGCTGGCCGTTCTCCGCCAGCAGGTTGGCCAGGGCGGTGCCGAAGCTGCCGCCGCCGAGTACGGCAATGGGTTGGAGCTGTGTCATAGGTCTTCCGAATGAGGCCATGCGTGATGGCGGTCTGCGGGCATTATACGGAGCCGAGAGTACCCGGTCAGGGCAAAAGTTCAGTGCAGACTATCCGCAGAGCGGGGCAAACGAGAATTACCGCAGAGTGCAGGCGCCTGACGCTGGCAAAGCGCGTCGGGTCGGTTAACATGCGGGATTGACCATAATTGCCAAGGACGATGCGCCTCTCGTCAGGCAGCAGCGCCGCTTTTCAGGGATGGTGGAGCCATGAACCAGCGTCGCGGCTAGAACATTCACACCTGCACTCAGTTGATCAGTGTCGGCCCGTCCCTGCTGCTGACCGGCTTTCTCACCCATCCGCCTGCAGGACCTGCGCCTGGAGCAAGGTCATATCGGCCACTGGAAAGCCTGCTGCGTGCCACCCTTGGCCCCCCCGACGTGCGTTTCGCTGAAGTGCGTGACCGCGACGACAACATTCTGGTGTACGTCGAGCGACCCAAGGAACAAGGCCATAGCACGCCGCAAGTCGAGGTATTCCAGGCACCGATTCGCCTGCAGGGCCAGCCTGCCCATACGCAAGCGCTGCCACCCTTGGGCAAGTCACTCGGCGACAGCTACCTGGGCCGGGTTGTGGTGGGCATGTCCAACGACACCTTAAATACGCGCCAGCAGGAGATACTGTTCAAGGCCGGCGTTCTCTCATTGTTTGCCCTGCTCCTGACCTTCCTGCTCGCCCGTACCCTGGCCGAGCGCATGGGCGGCACCCTGTGCGCGGAAAGCCAACTGGACACAGGCTCGGTGTTTACCCTGGAAATACCGCTGCCCTTTCTGGCCCACAACGAACCGGTACAAAGCAGTGACACTCAAAACCTGGGTAGCGGCGAGGGTCAGTCGGTGTTGCTGGTCGAGGACAACCCGGTCAACCAGACCGTGATCGAAGCCATGCTGCGCAGCCTGGGCTACCAGATCAGCCTGGTCGGCGACGGCCAACAGGCCGTACAGAACTGCCGCGCACAGGATTACGCCGCCCTCCTCATGGACTGCAGGCTACCGCTGATCGACGGTTACGAGGCAACGCGGCAAATTCGCCAGCTCGAGGCAGACAACAACTGCCCATCATCGCCCTCACCGCCAATGCCCTGCAGGGCGACCGCGAAGCCTGCCTGGCCGCCGGAATGAACGATTACCTGGCAAAACCATTCAAACGTGCCGACCTGCAACGTATCCTGCAGCGCTGGCTGCCATCGCGACCTTGGTCAACTGGCGCCCGTGACAAGCCGGCGTTACAAGGGGAAACTGCGGCAACTGTGACAACATGGAAGCAGCAGAGTACAACTGTACTCACTGCGCTGTGACTTTCACCACAACGCAACAGTCTATGACTAGGCTGCCGGCGCCCGGTCTGATTTTCCAGACGCGCCGGCCAGGACGATTCGCCCAGCCTTAGAAGCGTGGGGACAATTGAGGAGCTCGCATGACAAGACAAAACGCCTACACCCGGGAAGATCTGCTCGCCTGCAGCCGCGGCGAACTGTTCGGCCCGGGGAACGCGCAACTGCCCGCCCCAAATATGCTGATGATCGATCGCATCGCTCACATCAGCGAAACCGGCGGCAAGTACGGCAAGGGCGAAATCGTCGCTGAGCTCGATATCAATCCGGACCTGTGGTTCTTCGGCTGCCACTTCGAGGGTGATCCGGTCATGCCGGGCTGCCTCGGTCTCGACGCCATGTGGCAGTTGGTCGGCTTCTATCTCGGCTGGCAAGGCAACCCGGGGCGCGGCCGTGCCCTGGGTAGCGGCGAAGTGAAATTCTTCGGTCAGGTACTGCCGACCGCCAAGAAGGTCACCTACAACATTCACATCAAGCGCACCATCAGCCGCTCGCTGATCCTCGGCATCGCCGACGGCACCGTAGCCGTCGACGGTCGCGAAATTTACAGCGCCGAAGGCCTGCGCGTCGGCCTGTTCACCTCCACCGACAGTTTCTGAAGGACTTGCACATGCGTCGTGTAGTGATCACCGGTCTGGGCATCGTTTCCTGCCTGGGCAATGACAAAGAAACCGTTGCCGGCAGCCTTCGCGTGGGCAAATCAGGCATCCGTTTCAACCCCTCCTACGCCGAAATGGGCCTGCGTAGTCATGTCTCCGGTTCGGTCAACCTGAACCTGGAAGAGCTGATCGACCGCAAACTGTTCCGCTTCATGGGCGACGCTGCGGCTTACGCCTATCTGTCGATGGAACAGGCGATCAAGGACTCCGGCCTCAGCGAAGAGCAGGTTTCCAATCCGCGCACTGGCCTGATCGCCGGTTCCGGTGGCGCTTCCACCGTCAACCAGATGGAAGCCATCGATACCCTGCGCGAAAAAGGCGTCAAGCGCATCGGCCCATACCGCGTAACCCGCACCATGGGCAGCACCGTATCAGCGTGCCTGGCGACTCCGTTCAAGATCAAGGGCGTCAACTTCTCCATCTCCTCGGCCTGCGCCACCAGCGCGCATTGCATCGGCCAGGCCATGGAGCAGATCCAGCTGGGCAAACAGGACGTGGTCTTCGCCGGTGGCGGCGAAGAAGAGCACTGGAGCCAGAGCTGCCTGTTCGACGCCATGGGCGCCCTCTCCACCCAGTACAACGAAACCCCGGAGAAGGCCTCGCGTGCCTACGACGCCAAGCGTGACGGTTTCGTCATCGCCGGTGGTGGCGGCATGGTCGTAGTCGAGGAGCTGGAACACGCTCTGGCCCGCGGCGCCAAGATCTACGCGGAAATCGTCGGCTACGGCGCGACCTCCGATGGCTACGACATGGTCGCTCCGAGCGGCGAAGGCGCGATCCGCTGCATGCAGCAGGCGCTGGCCACCGTCGACACCCCGATCGACTACCTCAACACCCACGGCACCTCGACTCCGGTTGGCGACGTTGCGGAAATCAAAGGCGTGCGCGCCGTATTCGGCGACAAGGCCCCGGCCATCAGCTCGACCAAGAGCCTGTCCGGCCACAGCCTCGGCGCTGCCGGCGTGCAGGAAGCGATCTACTGCATGCTGATGATGGAAGGTAACTTCATCGCCGCGTCGGCCAACATCGACGAGCTCGACCCGGAAGTGGCCGACATGCCGATCCAGCTCAGCACCGTCGAGAACGCCAAGCTCGATACCGTGATGAGCAACAGCTTCGGCTTCGGTGGCACCAACGCCACCCTGGTGCTCAAGCGCTGGGCCGGCAAGTAACAGCTGCCACGGTAAAGAAAACGGCGCCTTCGGGCGCCGTTTTCGTTTGTGCTACTTTCCTCCCCCTCCCGCTGGCGGGAGGGGAAATGGCCGTGCCTCAGACCTTGAAGCGCGCTACCAGGTTGTTCAGGTCGATCGCCAGACGCGACAGCTCCTGGCTAGCCGCACTGGTCTGGTTGGCACCCGCCGAACTCTGCAGAGACAGATCGCGAATATTGACCAGATTGCGATCCACTTCCCTCGCCACCTGAGCCTGCTCTTCCGACGCACTGGCAATCACCAGGTTGCGCTCGTTGATCGAGGAGATCGCCTGAGTGATCAACTCCAGCGCCGTACCCGCAGCCTGGGCCACTTCAAGGGTGGAACGGGCGCGACTGTTGCTGCTCTGCATCGAACCGACCGCCTGATCGGTGCCGCTTTGAATGGCACCGATCATCTGCTCGATCTCCTGCGTGGATTGCTGAGTGCGATGCGCCAGCGCACGCACCTCGTCAGCCACTACAGCGAAGCCTCGTCCCGCATCACCGGCCCGCGCCGCCTCGATGGCAGCGTTGAGCGCCAACAGGTTGGTCTGCTCGGCGATGGAGCGGATCACGTCAAGCACCTTGCTGATCTCACGGACCCGCTCGGCCAACTTCTCGACCTCACCCGCGGTGCCATTTACATCATCGGCCAGCTGACTGATCGAGCTCACGGTCTGGCGCACCTGCTCGCGCCCCTGCTGCGCCGTAGCATTGGATTCGCGCGATGCCTCGGAGGTGCTCACAGCATTACGCGCGACCTCTTCGACCGCGGCAGTCATCTCGTTGACTGCCGTAGCAGCCTGTTCGATCTCGGCGTTCTGCTGATGCAGGGCGCGAGTCGAATCTTCGGTCACCGCATGCAATTCTTCGGATGCCGATGCCAGTTGATTGGACGAGTCGGCGATGCTCTGAATGGTGTTACGCAGGCTCTGCTGCATGCTTTTCAGGGCGTTTAGCAGCCGTGCCGGCTCGTCACGGCCCTCGACGTGGATGCTCTGGGTCAGATCACCCGACGCCACTACCTCGGCAAGACGTACCGCCTCGGTCAGCGGCGCGACGATGCTACGGGTCAGCAGCAGTGCCAGGCCCACGGTAGCCAGCGCCGCCAGTGCCATCATCACCACTACCCAGGTACGCGCCGAATCGAACACCTGCCCAGCCTTGCGAGCTGCCTCCATAGCGCCCTTGCGGTTCAGCTCGGAAAGATCAGTTAGAGCACGCGCCATATCATCGGCATGTTGATTAAGCGTGCCACGGGTCACGGCAATGGCATCGTCGAAGTTACCTTGGCGAATGAAGGCAACGATCTTGCCCTGCTCCTGCAAGTAGGCCGCTTCGGCTCGGCGAAAAACCTCGTAAAGGCTACGCTCCTCACTACCGGAGATAAGCTTTTGATACGAAGAGTCAGCCGCACTCAACTCAGTACGCAGTTCATCGGCAAGGCGCAGGTTCCTCTGAAGCTCATCAGGCTCACGACTGAGCATCAGCCGCAGCGTCACGGCACGCAGACGCAGGATGTCCTGGCTGACCTCCCCCAGCGCCATCATACTTGGCAGCCAATGCTGATCGACTGCCTCGGACTGCTTGCGCATCTCGCTCATCTGCAACAGCGAAAAAGCCCCAAGCAGCAACACCAGCAAAGCCACTAGACCGAATCCCAAAGCAGCCGTGGTGCGATAGAAAGATTACGCAGCGACATTTTTGCCACTCCCATTGCGCGCAGAAATCGAGACATCCTTCGCCGCACTTGGCAAAAGACCTTCAGAGATTGTACTAGGGTCTGTTGCCGTTTCGACGCGAGCCGTGCGCGAAACGGCAACAGACCCTAATCCCTTCGTTCTTATCGACGTGATTCAGTCGCTCTTGATAAGGACATAAAGAAATTTCTAACGACGCAGAGCCTTGGCCATCGCCTGGTCGACGTGGTGTCGCCATTCGTCATCGCGCCACTGCTCCTCCCGACGCGCCTGCCAGTCATCGATGCGCTGCACGTCTTCGCATTGGCGGAAGCCATCCTCCCAGCCGCGGGCATACAGCGGCTCGGCCATGTAACGTGGCACGTCCTTGTCGAACTGACCGAGCGGGCCAACAGCCGAACGCCCACTGCTGCAACCGTCCTCGAAGCCGTCGACGAAGGTTGGCGGATAGTTCTCTGCCAGCATCTGCTCGCGCAGGCTCTGACACCCCAGCAAGACCAGCAACGACAGGCCACAGATCAGCAAACGCGCGACCTTCATGACTTCATACCCCCTCGATTACGCCGAGCAGCCGATCCTTTAGCGCGCACAGCGCCCATGCGCTGGTGCTACAGGCGCCTGTGGCCAATGCTGAACGCAACGCCGGAATGTCGGCGTCGCGCAGGTAGCGCTCGGCGTCGCCCATACGCTCTTCGCCGCCAAAACCGCCACCGCGCATTTCTGCCAATGCCTGTTCCTTGCTCCAGTTCTGGTAGATCACCCGGTACAGGGCGGCGATCAGCCCGGTACGGTTTTGCCCATGCTTGCAATGAATCAGTACCGTGCCGCGACTCTGCGCCTGGCGGATGCTGCGCAGTACCTCTATGACATCGGCGTCATCGATACGATCAGTGCGCAACGGCAGGTGTACCTGATGAACGCGCGGATCACCCAACCATTGCTCGTCGCCGCGCTGATAGAAGTTGATCACCGTGGTGATGCCGAGCGCCTGCAGTTGCGGCCAGTCCCGCGCCGCAGGCAATGCGCTGCGGTACAGATCAGGCGTCATGCGATACAGGTTGATGCGGGTGTCCAGTGGCTGTGCCCAGCTGGCCGGGCGCACGCCTTGCACGGGCGCCGCCGACGTCGTCGCGCCCCACGCCATGCTCAGGGGCAGCGCCAACAGCGCACTGACGAAAACCACGGTGGCCAACGCCAGGCGCAAGCCCTGTTGGAGTCTGTTCATCGGCAGGTTTCTCCCCAGACCACCTGATTCCCTGCGTTTTGTGCGACAGGCGCTCGGTAAAGCAGCCAGCGGTAGGTCAGCACGCAGATCACCCAGTTGATCAGCAGCGTCCACAGGTTGTGCGAGAGAAAGTGCGCGCCCTGCAACATCCGCCCCAGGGAAAACAGCGAACCCAGCCCCAACGCCACCACCAGCGCGATTCGCGCGGCACGTGGGCGGCGGTCGCGCAAGACGAAGAACAGTGCCAGCAGCGAGAACCCCGCCGAGGCATGGCCGCCCGGCCAGCAGCGGCCGGGATTGGCGGTCGGTGCGCGCTCGGCCAGCAGCGGCGTGAATTGCTCCTGGCCACCAAACTCGCTCAGGCTCCAGGGGCAGTGCATGCCGGTGAGCGTTTTCAACGGGGTGACCAGCGAAGTCGACAGCCCCAGCGCCAGCACCAGATAGCCAAGCTGTCGGCGCCATTGGCGTAGTCGCGTGGGCAGCAGGCTGAGCGCGAAGCCTGCGATAGCCAGCACACCGAGCAGGATCAGCGCCTGCTTGGCGCGGTCATGCAGGATGTCCTCGAGCCAGAAGCTGCTACGCCCGATGAAACCTTGTCCGGGTTCGTAGAACAGCCGCGCCAGGGCGAAATCCACCGGGCTGGGGTCGAACGCCAGCAGCAGCGCCATGAGCAGTACCGGTATGCCGAGCGCCAGACGAAAGTCGAAATAACGGGATGACATTTCCACTCCTTAGCGCTCACTGAGTTGCTGGCTGGATTGGCTATCTGGATGCCAGGCCATCAGATGTTTACTGAAGGCATGGCTGGCGCCCTGGTAGTAAGCGATGTCGCGACGCAGCAGCGGATCGTCGCCATCGCTGCGCGACTCATGGCTCAGCCCCAGGGCATCGTCATGGCGGCGCATGCCCCGGCGCGGGCTGAGAATCGCCAAATCCTTGCCGTCGAACAGCCCCAGGTGCTGGTAGTTGCCCAGCAGCGCACGGCCTGCTGGATGATCCGCGCGCAGCAGGTTGCGGCCGAAGAAGGTGGAGACGTAATCCAGGTTGAGCAGGCCGAGCAGCGTCGGCGCCACGTCGATCTGGCTGGCCACGTCGCGGTACTCGCCCGGCTCGATGTAGCTGGGGGCATAGATGAATAAGGGGATGTGGTAGTTGGCCACCGGCAGGTCCTCACGCCCGGCACTGCCGGCGGTATGGTCGGCGACGAAGACAAACAGCGTGTTGTCGAACCAGGGCTTGCTGCGCGCCTCGGCGAGGAACTGGCCGATGGCGTAATCGGTGTACTTCACCGCCCCTTCGCGCCCGTCGCCGGAGGCAATGTCGATGCGCCCGTCCGGGTAGGTGTAGGGACGGTGGTTGGAGGTAGTCATCAGTTGCAGGAGGAACGGCTTGCCGGCGGCGTGATCGGCATCGGCCACCTTGATCGCCTGGCGATAGAGGTCCTCGTCGGCCATGCCCCAGGCGTTCTGAAAGCTCATCTCGGCCTCGTCGACGCTGCTCTGATCGACGATGCGATAACCATTGCCGCCGAAGAAGGCGTTCATGTTGTCGAAGTATCCGCGCCCGCCATAGACGAAGACGCTGTCGTAGCCCTGCGCGCCCAACTGCTGGCCCAGGCTGGCATAGCCGGACTCGCGGCCGATGCGCTTGACGATGGAGCGCCCCGGGGTCGGCGGTACCGACAGGGTCAGCGCCTCCAGACCGCGGTCGGTGCGCGTACCCGTGGCATAGAAATTGGTGAACACCAGGCTGTGCTTGCGCAGCTCGTCCAGGTTCGGGGTCAACCCACGGGTATCGCCAAAACTGCCCAGATACTTGGCACTCAAGCTCTCGATGGTGACCAGCACCACGTTGAGCTTGCGCGCCTGGCCGGGGTTGTCGATCACCCGGCGAATGTCCTGCGGGTCACTGCCGATGAAGCGCGCATTGGGCTCGGCCACTTCGGCGCGCAACTGCTCGGCCACCGCAGCATCGGGCAAGGTGGCGTAGAACTGCTGATAGTCCAGCTCGTTGTTACGAAACGCAGCGAAGAACTGGTACGGGCCATTGCTCGCCAGCTCACGCTGGTAGGTATTGCCACCCAGGCTACGCGGCGCGTCCTGCCCCACCAGGCCGCTGCACAGCCAGACCAACAATGCCAGCATCACCAGTGCATAGACCGCACGCAGCCGTGGCAAACGTGGCGCCTGCAACGCCGCGCGCAGCGGCCGGCGCAGCGCTACGGTCAAGCCGATGGCCAAGACTGCCAACAGCGCCAGCAGCGGATAGATCGGGTAGGACTCGAGAATGTTGTCGACGACCTCTTTGGAGTACACGAGGTAGTCCACGGCAATGAAGTTGAAGCGCACGCCGAACTCGTCCCAGAACAGCCATTCGGCCACCGCGGTGAAGAACATCGCGAACAGGCTGAAGGCCGCCAGGGCGATCAACAGACGCTGGTGCCAACGGCGCTGCCACAACCAGGCAGGACACAGCAGCAGGTAAAGCGCCAGCGGCGCGGCGGCGTAGACCAGGAAGCTCAGGTCATAGATCAGACCGACGCCATACAGGCCAAGCAGGTTCGGCAGGGTGACACCGGCATCGCCCAGATGCGCAATCAGCAGCACGCTACGAGTGAGGAAGAAAACCGCCAGCCAAGCCAGCAGAATGATCGACAGATAACGAAGTTGCGCGTAATGGAGACGTGGCATCGTATGATCCTTGCAGGATGAACGAGCCGCAGTCTGCGAGGCGAGCTGTGAGCCTCTCGTCAAAGCCGTGTGAAAAAATCGTCAAACCCAGGAATAACCCGCGATGCGCATTCTGGTCATCGAAGACAACCGAGACATCCTCGCCAACGTGCTCGACTATTTGCAGCTCAAGGGCTTTTCTGTCGACTGCGCGCAGGACGGCCTGAGCGGCCTGCACCTGGCCAGCAGCGGCCACTACGACCTGATCGTGCTGGACATCATGCTGCCGGGCATCGACGGTTATCAGGTGTGCAAGCGCCTGCGCGAGGATGGTCGCAGCGAAGTCCCCATCCTCATGCTGACCGCGCGCGATGCGCTGGATGATCGCCTGCAGGGGCTCAATGCCGGCGCCGATGACTATCTGATCAAGCCTTTCGCCCTGTCCGAGCTGGTGGCGCGCATCGAAGCGATCCTGCGCCGTAGCCGCGGCAGCCGCAAACGCCAGCTGCAGGTCGCCGATCTCAGCTACGACCTCGATACCCTGCAGGTCAGTCGCGCCGGCCAACTGCTCAAGCTCAACCCGTTGGGCCTCAAGCTGCTGGCCATCCTCATGCAACGCAGCCCAGCGGTGGTACGCCGTGAAGCGCTGGAAGAAGCCCTGTGGGGCGACGATTGCCCGGACAGTGACAGCCTGCGCAGCCATGTCCATCAACTACGCCAGGTACTCGACAAGCCCTTTCCCACACCACTGCTGCACACCATCCACGGCGTCGGCTATCGCCTGGCGGAGAACCCCGATGCCGTCTAAGCAGCAGTTCGAACGGCGGATTCTGATCGCCTTCGTGCTGATGACGGTGATGGTCAGCGGCCTGTTCTCGTTGAGCATCGTCGGTGTGGTGCATTTCATCGAGGAGCATCTGGTTTCCCAGGAGATGAGTCGCGAGCTGGGTGAAACACTGAACGAGGACATCCGCCAGGGGCGCCCACCGCGCCTGGACTCCAGCACCCGCTTCTTCTCGTCGAATAATCCCGACTATGCCATCCCGCCCGAATATGACGGCCTGCGGGAAGGGTTCAACGAGGTCGTCAGCGGCAACGAGGCGTTTTACGTCTACGTACAGAAGATCAACGGCGAGACCTACATGCTGGTGCAGGAGCAACAGGAATTCGAAGCCCGCGAGAATGCGCTGTTCAATGTGGTGCTGGCGGGCTTTCTGCTGACGGTGATCGCCGCCTGGGGCCTGGGCTTGATGATGGCGCGCAAGGTCATGGCGCCGATCAGCCGGCTGGCGCAGCAGGTGCGTCATCGCGACCAGCTGCATCCGCTGGCGCCACCATTGGCACCGGATTACCCCGACGACGAAATCGGCCAGTTGGCCGCTGCCTTCGACAGCACGCTGGGCCAGGTGCGTCAGTCCCTGGAGCGCGAGCGTCTGTTCACCAGCGATGTCAGCCACGAACTGCGTACACCGCTGATGGTCATCGCCACTTCCTGCGAGCTGCTTGCCGAGGCGCCCCTGGGCCCGCGCGAGAAGGAACAGGTGGCGCGCATCGCCCGCGCCAGTGAGGAAATGCGCGAACTGGTGCAGACATTCCTGCAGCTGGCGCGCGACAAGAGCAACGAAGCCGCGTTCGTCGGCGACCGTACCCTGGCTGCCGTCGCCGATGAGCAAGCCAGTCGCTGGGGCGCGCTGATGAAAGAGAAAGGCCTGGACTTCCAGTTGATCGAGGAAGGCCAGGACGACGGCCGCTACAACGCCACGTTCCTCGGTACGGTGATGGCCAACCTGCTACGCAATGCCCTGCACTACACCGAGAGCGGCAGTGTGCGCCTGATCCTCGAAGCGGGCGCGTTTCGCATCGAGGACAGTGGTGCCGGCATTCCTGCCGAGCAGCACGAGCGGATCTTCCAGCCGTTCGTACGCGGCGCCCAGGCCCGCGGCGAGGGCCTCGGTCTTGGCCTTTCGCTGGTCAAGCGCATCTGCGCCAAACAGGGCTGGCAGGTCAGCCTGGAGAGTGAACCGGGCCATACGCATTTTCGCGTGACACTCAACAATGGCGCTTGACGAAATTTTCACGTCCCTTTGACGGGACCTTGATGCGCGGCTCTCTAAGGTGGCGAACGTAGCCATCAAGGGACGTTCATCATGCCCAAGCCAAGCCCCATCGAACTGGATTTTTCCCGCAAGTACGATTTCGAGCACGCCCAGCAATACCTGCACAAGCATCAGGACGGCCTGTTTCGGCGCCTGTCCCACTGGCGCGACGTGCAGGTGGCGCGCCGTGCGCTGCAGATGGCCGATCAGCCGAACCTGGTGCTCGACCTGCCCTGCGGCGCCGGCCGTTTCTGGCCGATGCTCTGTGAGCAGCCAAACCGGGTGATCCTCGCCGCTGACAATTCCGCCGATATGCTCGCCACCGCGCGTGCCGCACAGGCCCCCGAGGTGGTGGCGCGAGTCAACAGCTTCCGCACCTCGGCCTTCGCGATCGACCTGGGTGACAACGCGGTGGACTGCATCTTCTGCATCCGCTTGCTGCATCACATCGAGTCGGCCGAGCACCGTCTGGCCATCCTTCGCGAGTTCCACCGCGTCAGCCGCGACACGGTGATCGTCTCGCTGTGGGTCGATGGCAACTACAAGGCCTGGAAACGCCGGCGCCTGGAGGCCCGGCGCGCCGCTCAGGGCCGTGCGGCGCAGAACCAGAACCGCTTCGTCGTCCCTCGCAAGACCGTTGAGGATGAGTTCCACCAGGCCGGCTTCGCCATACTCGGCCACCTGGACTTCCTGCCCGGCTATGCCATGTGGCGCACCTACGTACTGCGCAAGGAGGCCTGAAATGGGCGTTCTCAGCGAACAAGCACTGGCCGCCCTGCCCTCTACCGAGTTCGATCGCTGGTGGCACAGCCCTGGTCAATGGGTCGAGCCGGCCAACCAGCGGCGCGGCGGCGAAAGTGGCGTGCGCCTGCTGCAGCACTGGGACGGCAGCAGGCCGCTGCTCTACTGCAAACGCCAGAACGGGCACATCTACCGCTCGCTACGCCATCCTTTGGGCAGGCCTACCATTCTCCGTGAGCTACAGGCCTATCGCGCCTTCGCCCGCCTCGGTATTCGCACACCGAACATCGTTTACTGCTCAGCGCGCAAACAGGCCGGGCAATGGCAGGCACTGCTGGTCACCGAGGCTTTACCGGGTTTCGTCAGCCTGGAGCAGTGGTACAGCGAGCCCCATGTGGCGCAGCTCAATGAGGTCATGCTGCGACGCCTGGCGGTAACACTCGCACGCCTGCACCTGGGCGGCTGGCAACACGGCTGCTGCTATGCCAAGCACCTGTTCGTCAAAGCCCGTAGCGATGGTGACGTGGATATCGCCCTGCTGGATCTGGAAAAAAGCCGGCGACGTTGGCGCGTCGCCAGCGCCTCGCGGCGCGACCTGGGCCAGCTGGACCGGCATCGTGGCGCCATGCCCGACGCCGACATGAGTTACCTGCACCAGGCCTACCAGCAGGCCCTGAACGATCCCTGGGGTGGGCTGCAACCATGAACGACAGTTCCGATCTGGACGCCCTGTCCTTCAAGGGGAGCCGCGGCCTGGCGCGCATCCTCAATGCCACCGGCTATTCGCTGGCCGGGCTGCGTGCGGCCTATCAGGGTGAAGCCGCGTTCCGTCAACTGGTCTGGCTGAATCTGCTCCTGCTGCCGCTGGCCTGCCTGGTCGATGTCGGCCGCGCCGAGCGCGCGTTGCTGATGCTGGTGCCGCTATTGGCGCTGGTGGTGGAACTGCTCAATTCCGCCATCGAGGCGGTGGTCGACCGCATCTCGCTGAACCTGCACCCGCTGTCCAAACAGGCCAAGGACATGGGCAGCGCGGCGCAAATGGTCGCGCTGCTGATGATCGCCCTGACCTGGGCGATCATCCTGCTCTGATCAGCGCACCATGAAACGCTGTTCGGCCAGCTTGCGATCGCCCTGATAGACGATGAAATGCCATTCGCCGGGCACCACTTCATGATGCTCGGTGAATTCGAAGGCCATCACGTCCTGCGGTGCACCGACCACCAGCTTCTGCTGCACTTCGAACTTGTCATGACGCTGACCATCCGGCGTGACAACGCCTGGCGTGAGGTACAACAACGTCAGGGGTGGTTCGCCCTCACGCTTGCCGGCCAGGCTGTAACGCATGCCGAACTTGGTGCCTAGCTTGGCGGGAATCTGCTCGGTACGCTCGATTTCCTGGTTGCTGCGGGTCAGTACCCGCTCGCCGGGCTGGTAGTCCTGATACTGGCTGCTGAAGATGCCGTATTCCACCAGCCCTTCGACACGGACGTCAGCCTGGCTCAGACCTGCCCAGGCGAATAGACCGGCCATCACGGCCACTCGGGTGTAATGCATGGTGCGCTCCTCGTTGAGATGAGCGCGAGCCTATGACGTGTGAATGACAGGTTGATGACATATTGCCCTTACCGCCCTTGCTTGTAAGACTGCACCGCACGGTTTAAAGGACATTACCGAGGGAACCTGATGCCGTCGCTCACGCCCCCAAGCAGCCTTACCCCGCATCACGCCAAATATTTCGCCTGGGAGCTCACGCGCCGTCGCGCTGCCAGCGAAGAGGATCGGCTCTCCCAATCGTTATTCGATGCCAGTGTCGATCTCAATCCACACCAGATAGACGCAGCCCTTTTCGCCTTGCACAACCCACTCAGCAAAGGGGTGATGCTGGCGGATGAGGTAGGCCTCGGCAAAACCATCGAAGCCGCGCTCGTCCTGTGCCAGATGTGGGCAGAACGCCGCCGTCGTTTGCTCGTCATCTGCCCGGCAGCGCTGCGCAAACAGTGGGCACAGGAGCTCTCCGACAAATTCAACCTACCGACCCAGGTGCTGGACGCACGAACCTGGAAATTGCTCCGCGAGCAAGGCATCTACGACCCATTGGATCGCGACGTCATCAGCATCATGTCGCTGAACTTTGCAGCCCGGATGGAGGAGCAGCTTGGCAACATTCCCTGGGATTTGGTCGCCATCGATGAAGCCCACAAACTGCGCAACGCCCATCGCAAAAGCAATGAAACCGGCCAGTCGCTCAAGCGTTCATTGGCTGGACGGCGCAAGCTTCTGCTGACCGCCACCCCTCTGCAGAACTCATTGATGGAGCTGTATGGTCTCAGCTCCTTGATAGACGAAGACATCTTCGGCGATGAGCGCAGCTTCCGTGCCCAGCACAGCAACATCGACGCGGACCTGGCTGCGCTACGTCGCCGCCTGCATGCATTCATCAAGCGCACACTGCGTAAAGACGTCCTTGAGTACGTGCCCTATACGCAGCGTCACGCACTGACTACGCCGTTCACCCCCAGCGATGATGAACAGCGCCTCTACGATCTCATTTCCGCCTACTTGCATCGCGACTTCAGCTACGGCTTTCCACAGCGGCAAAAGCATCTCGTCGCACTCATCCTGCGCAAGCTCCTGGCCTCTTCGACAGAAGCCGTTCTGGCTACCCTGCAAGCCATCAAAGCGCGTCTACAGAAGCTACTGGATCGCCAGAGTATTGATGAGCAATGGTTCGAGCATCTGATCGAAGAGAACGAACTCGAAGAAGACCTTCTGGAAGCCGCAGAAGCGGCAGCTAGCTACGAAGCCCAAGACTCTGCAAGCAAGATCGACTTCGAGCTGCTGAGCAAGGAAATCACCGAGCTCGATACCTACATCGAGATTGCCCACAGCATTCGCGAAGACCAGAAATCATTCGCCTTGCTCAATGCGCTGGAGCAAGGCTTTGCACGCATGTCCGGCATGGGCGCCCAACGCAAGGCCGTCATTTTCACCGAGTCACGCCGGACTCAAGAGTACCTGGCCCGTTTTCTAGAAGCCCACGGCCACCTTGGCAAAGTCGTCACCTTCAGTGGTGGCAACCAGGGTGAGGCCGCTACCGGCATCTATCAACGCTGGCTGACTCGCTACCAGGGTAGTGACCGTGTAACCGGCTCGCCAGCTATCGATCGCCGCACAGCGCTTATCGATCACTTCCGTGATACGGCCGAAATTCTGATTGCGACCGAGGCTGCCGCCGAAGGTGTAAACCTGCAGTTCTGCTCTTTGGTCGTGAACTATGACCTGCCGTGGAACCCGCAACGGGTAGAACAGCGCATTGGGCGTTGCCACCGCTATGGCCAACGGTTTGACGTGGTCGTCATCAACTTCCTCAACCAGCGCAATGCCGCAGATCGACGAGTCCTGGAACTCCTCCAGGACAAGTTCCATTTGTTCGAGGGCGTTTTTGGTGCGTCCGACCAGGTGCTCGGCAGGATCGAAGCCGGCATTGACTTCGAGAAGCGCATTGCCGAGATCTACGACTGCTGCCGCACCCCACAAGAGATCGACGCAGCGTTCACCCGCTTGCGCGCCGAACTGGACGCCGACATCCAGGCAAGAATGCTGGAAACCGAAAAGCTCCTGCTGGAAAACTTCGACGCGGACATTCACAGCCTGCTCAAGACCCACAAAGAGCGCGCCGAAAGCCAGCTAGACCGTATAACCCGCCTGTTCTGGAAGCTGACTCAGTACATCCTGGCTGAGCACGCTAAATTCGACAGCCAGAACCTGGCTTTCGATCTCCAGCTGCCACCTCTCCCACAGGTGGTCACAGGGCATTATCAGCTCATCCGCAAAGGCGAACAGGCCAAGCAGATCCAGCCTGAAAACACCCGCATCTACCGGCTTACACACCCCCTTGGTGAATACGTTCTCGATCAAGGCCGCAGCGCTCAGGCGCCCAGCGCAACGCTGCACTTCAGTTATGCGCAATGGCTTGAAGCCCGTAACCCACGTATCAGCGTGATCGAGCAACTGCTGGGTAAACAGGGCTGGCTTCAGCTCAACCTGCTGGAACTCGATAGTTTTCAGCGCGAAGAGCACTTGGTTTTCACCGCCATGACCGATAGCGGCGAGCTACTCGATCAAGAAACCTGCGAGAAGCTCTTCCAGCTTTGCGCAAATGTAGAGCCAACGCAGATCAGCCCGCCTGATGATCTGCATGGCAATGCCCGTCGCCAGATCGATGCCGCATTGAGCCAAGCACTGGAACACAATGACAAGTTCTTCCAGCAAGAACGCGACAAGCTGGATGCCTGGGCCGAAGACCGCATTCTCGCTGCCGAGCAAGCCCTACAAGACACCAAGCTCAAGCTCAAAGGACTGAAACGTCAAGCGCGAGTTTCCCAAAGCATGGACGAGGCCCGCCGCCTGCAGGATGACATTCGCAAGGTAGAGGGAGAACAGCGGCGTCAACGACAGGAAATCTTCTCCGTGGAGGACGAAATCGAGGCTCGCCGCGATGCACTCATAGAAGCCCTGGAGAAACGCCTGCATCGCGCCAGCCGTACCCAAACACTCTTCACCGTGCGCTGGGCCGTGATTTGACACGTCGCCGAAAGAGCATTTCGAGAACACGAAGAGCACACATGTCGCTACCAACGACATGAACGCAAAACGTGTCGCCGAAATCTAATAATAGCGACACGTCGCGCATACATGTTTACACTGCAACCACGAAAGGGCGCTCACCAGAGCGCCCTTGCCACTAGCAGGCCGTTGAAAAACGTAAGCGAGGCAACCAGTGCAAGGCAAAAGCAGGCGAAAAAGCGGAGTTTACGAGCTGTAAATGAGCATTTTGATCGGACTCGCGCACGAGCCTGTTTTTAACGCAGCAATGGCAACGCAGATAGTTTTTCAACGGCCTGTTAGATGGATACTAAGGATTAGGACTGCATCCATGACTGCATCCCCCCTGCCCTGGCAGGCTGACAAGCCTTATAACCAACTTCCGCCATTGCCGCCCACGGCAGAGCTGGAGACCCGTGCAGTGCTCAAGCGCTGCATCGAGGCCCGCACAGCCCTGGCGGAATTGAAGCAGGCAGCCGAGCTGATTCCGAACCAAACGGTATTGATCAACACCATCCCGTTGCTGGAAGCCAAGGACAGCTCGGAAATCGAAAGCATCGTCACTACCACGGATTTGCTCTTCCAGCATGCACAGGATGGCGACAATCACGCCGACCCGGCCACCAAGGAAGCCCTGCGTTATCGCAAAGCCCTACACCAGGGCTATCAGTCCTTAAAGGCGCGCCCACTATCGACCGTCACGGCAGTCGAGATCTGCCGCACGCTCAAGGGCGTGAATATGGATATTCGTCGGGTGCCGGGTACCCAGTTGGCCAACGACCGCACCGGCGAGATCATCTACACACCACCGGAAGGTGAAGACCATTTGCGCGACCTGCTCGCCAACTGGGAGCGCTTCCTGCACAACGAAACCGACCTCGACCCGCTGGTACGCATGGCCGTTGGGCATTACCAGTTCGAGGCCATCCATCCATTCACCGATGGCAACGGCCGCACCGGGCGCGTGCTCAACACCCTGTACCTGATTCAGGAAGGTCTGCTGAGTCTGCCGATTCTCTACCTCAGCCGTTACATCATCGCCCACCGCGCTGATTACTACCGCCTGCTGCTGGATGTCACCCGCGACCAGGCCTGGGAACCTTGGCTGCTGTACATGCTCAGCGCCGTGGAAGAAACCGCCCGCTGGACCACCGCCAAGATCGCCGCCATCCGCAGCCTCTCGGAGCACACCACCGAGTTCGTGCGCGAACGCCTGCCGAAAACCTATTCCCGTGAGCTGGTCGACGTGATTTTCGAACAGCCCTACTGCCGTATCAGCAATCTGGTCGACAAGCAGATCGCGCAGCGGCAGGCCGCCTCCCGCTACCTGAAAGAGCTGGTCGGCATCGACGTGCTGCGCGAAGTGCAGGTCGGCAAGGAAAAACTCTTCATTCATCCCAAGCTGATGCAGCTTCTGACGCGCGACAGCAACGAATTCCAGGCCTACGCCTGACCTTTATCGAGACGTACCCATGAACAAGCAAAAAGACCAATTCATCGCCCTGCTGGGCGAACTGTTCCAGCTCAACCAACCCGAGCTCGACTTTGGCCTGTACCGCATCCTTCACGCCCGTAGCGCCCAGATAAAGGCCTTTATCGATACCGAACTGGGCAGCGAGATCGATGCCCACTTTGCCGAGCAATCGCAAAGCAACGCCCACGACTCGCTCGAAGCCGCTCGGGTCAAGGTCGCTGAAACACTCGGCGAAGATGCCTTCCTGCCCACGGGTGAACTGAAACCCGAGTATCGCGGTACCAAGGTCGGCAAGGAATTCGAACTCGCCCAACAGCAAGCCCGCGACGGCGGCGGCGTGTTGGCGGACGATGCCCAGGTCTACGAGCACCTGTACCGTTTCTTCAGCCGCTACTACGACAAGGGCGACTTCATGTCCAAGCGCTACTTCGTCGCCGAGAACGACAGTCGCGCCGCACCCTATGCCGTGCCTTATGACGGCCGTGAGGTCATGCTGCACTGGGCCAACAAAGACCAGTACTACATCAAATCGAGCGAAGCGCTGAGCAACTTCACCTTCGACCTCAGCACGGCACAGGCCAAGGAACAAGGCCAGCAAAGCGGATTCGACTTCCAACCCGCACAGGCTAGCCCGCTGAAGGTGCACTTCCGCCTGGCTGCTGCCGCAGAAGGCGAGCACAACAACGTCAAAGAAAGCCAGGAGCGTTTCTTTATCATCCACGACTCGCAAGCCCTGCAGCTTGAAGTCAACGACCAGGGCCAAACGGAGCTCGTCGTCCAGTTCGACTACCGCCCCGATACTGAGAAATCCGGCCAGGCCGGCACCTGGCAGCAAAAGCGCCTGGCAGAAGCCGAACGGGTGGTAGCCGAGCAGCTAGAAAACCTGCTGTTCGCTCATCCCGAGCTTCGCCCATTCCAGGAGCTGCTGTTCGCCCTCGCGCCGACCGATAAACAGCCCAACCGTACGCTGCTGGGTAAATACCTGGGGCAGTTCACCGCCCGCAATACCATGGACTACTTTATCCATAAGAACTTGGGTGGTTTCCTGCGTCGTGAACTGGATTTCTATATCAAGAACGAGATTATCCGCCTCGACGATATCGAAGCCGCCGATGCCCCACGGGTGGATGAATACCTGAAGAAGCTGCGTGTACTGCGCAAGATTGCCCGACGCATTATCGACTTTCTCGCCCAGCTCGAAGACTTTCAGAAAAAGCTTTGGCTCAAGAAAAAATTCGTTGTCGAGACTCAGTATTGCATCACTCTGGATCGTATCCCGGAGACCTTTTATCCAGAGATTCTAGCCAACAAAAAACAACAGGAAGAATGGCTTGAACTTTTCTCAATCAATGAAATTATCACCCAAAACGAGAAAGAAAGTTTTAGCGCCTCGCTAGACATCGAATTTCTAAAAAAGAATAAAACACTTATATTAGACACCAAATGGTTTGACCCCTCATTCAAAGATCGCCTAGTTGCAGAGCTAGAAAATATTGACATTGAGTGCACAGGCCTGCTGGTTAATTCCGAAAACTACCAAGCCCTTAATCTGCTAAGAAACCAACTAGAATCACAAGTAGACTGCATATATATAGACCCACCCTACAACACAGGAAAGGATGGCTTTCCTTACAAAGATGGGTATCGCACATCCTCATGGCTGTCCATGATAAATGACAGAATATCAGAGGCTAAAAAAACACTTAAACCTACTGCAGGTTTATTTGTTAGCTGCGATGAGAACGAGCACACAAGGCTTTCGATTAGCTTAGATAGAATATTCGGAACCGAAAACTCTCTTGCCGACTTCATCTGGAAAACAGACGGAAATTTTGACAACCAAGCAAAAGTAAAAATAGCTCACGAGCATATTTTGGCGTATGCAAAATGCGAACAGAAATTCGCATCACCACCTGTCATTGAGCCTGGACTGAGCAAGGACAGCAAGGTTTTCAATTCTGAAATAGTCAATACCATAGTAAAAAATGGTCCTAAGAATCCTATTGGCACAATAAAAATACCAGCAGGCTTTCCATGCTCATTCGAATCTGGCGTTATAAGCGCCAAAAGATCAGGCAGATCCAGCTGGCCGATTTTTGACCGAGATGTCGTCGTAGAAAACTTCAGAACTCTCGAAGCCGTATGCGCCAGTAGCGGCTGGAGCTCTAAAGCTCAATGTGAAGAGTTCATCGACAATGACATGCAACCCGTTCTAGATCAGAAAGGTCAGAAAACCCGATTCCGTCTTACCGCTACTGGAGCTATAGAGTCGGTAAAAGAGCGAGCTGCAGATGGTGGATATGTCACATCTATAATTCACTCTGTTGGCACGACACAATCTACAAGCGCCCTATTGGAAGATGCAGGCCTAGATTACCCCTTCTTCCCCAAACCCGTAGAGCTCATTAAATATCTTGTATCAATGGTCAAGGATGGCAGAGTAATACTTGATTTCTTTGGCGGATCAGGTACAACCGCTCACGCCGCAATAGATCTTTTTCGCGAAGACAAGGTTGAAAGAAAATATATACTTGTAGAACAGGCAGTCCATTTCGACACAGTACTACTTCCACGAATCAAGAAAAATATCTATTCCACCAGCTGGCAAGAGGGAAAACCGATAGCTAGAGACAGCATAAGCCACTCTCTAAAGTATATTCGTCTCGAATCATTTGAGGACACACTAAACAATCTGCAACTACCAGGCAGTCCCCGTTTGAATGTCAGCGCGACCGACTCCAGTGAGATGGCCCGCGACTATTTGCTCAAATACTGGCTGGAATTCGAAACGGCTGGCAGCCCGAGCCTACTCAATGTTAGCGAATTTAGTGACCCGACTGCCTACAAGCTCAAGGTCAAACAGCCAGGCAGCGATGCTCAGGTGGAGAAAACCATTGACCTGGTGGAAACCTTCAACTGGCTGATTGGCCTGCATGTCGCCCACCTCGATCAGCCGCGCCGCTATGCCATCGAGCTGGTGCGCGAAACCGATCCCGAGCTGCCGCAGGATCAGGACACGCGCTGGCGCGCCACCTCCATCAAGGAGCGTGAAGACGGCGAGTTCTGGTTCCGCGCCGTGGAGGGCCATGTGCTGCGTGTACCGGGTGATGAACTGTCACGCGAGCGCGTGCTGGTGATCTGGCGCAAGCTCACCGGCAACTCCGGTCGCGACCAGGCGGCGCTGGAGGCCTGGCTGGGCAAACGTGGCATCAACCCACGGGAGAGCGAGTTCGCCACCATTTACGTCAATGGCAACCATGCGCTGCCCAGCGATGGGGAAGCGGCCATGCGCGTGCGCTTGATCGAAGAAACCTTCGCTCAGCGCATGTGGGAGGACGCCTGAGATGGCTCGTGCTCCACGTAAAGGCAAAGCTCAGCCGCCCTTGGTGGCCAGCCATTTCCAAGAGGCGTTGGTGCTCAATCAGTACCTGATCAGCCTGTTTGGCATCGACCCGCTGGTCACGCACAAGGACGGCACTCACAACGTTCGCCCGCTGGAGATCATCGCCAAAAGTCTGCGCGGCGCTACGGCGGGCATCGACAAGAATGGCAGGCATCATTTCCTCACCGCCCTGCTCTCGCACTTACCGCCCCATGCCGCATTGACCCCGGCCCAGTTGGAGCGCTACGACGCCAATCTGGTGGCCCATACGCGCACCATCAATGCGCGGCGCAAGCACAAAGGTGAAATTGCCTGGAAGTACTTCCAGTGGCTGACGCTGCTGTTTGTCGAAATCTACCTCGACCGCTATTTCAACGACCGCCAGGGGCTTTGTGTTGCTCTCAATGCCTTTATTGAGCGCTTCAACCAGCACCACCTCACGCAGGGGCGCGAAACCGGCATCGGCGCTTACGCCGTCGAAGACCTCAACAAGCTCTGCCTGCAGAACGCCACAGGCAGCGGTAAAACGCTGCTGATGCACATCAACCTGCTGCAGTTTGCCCACCATGCGCGGACAACCGGCCAGGCCGATGATTACAGCCGGGTGATCGTGCTCTCGCCGAATGAGCGCTTATCCGAGCAACACGAGCGTGAGCTGCGTGAGAACGGCTTCTACCCCGAGCCGCTGCGCCAGGAAAGTGACCTGATCTCGCGCGGGCAAAATGCCCTGGATGTGCCGCTGCTGACCGAAATCACCAAGCTGGCGGACGAGCAAAAGGTCAAGCAGATGGCGGTCGACAGCTTCGGCGATGCCAACCTGCTGCTGGTGGATGAAGGCCATCGCGGCATGAGCGGCAGCGACTGGAAGAGCAAGCGCGACAAGCTGGCCGCCAAGGGCTTTACCTTCGAGTACTCCGCCACCTTCAAACAGGCCGTCAAGGCAGCCAATGATCGCGCCCTGGCTGAAAGCTACGCCAAGGCCGTGCTGTTCGATTACAGCTACCGCTACTTTTATGCAGACGGTTACGGCAAGGACTACCGTATTTTCAACCTGCCCAAGGATGAGCTGGCGCACAAGGACACCTACCTCACCGCCGCCCTGCTGGCGTTCTACCAGCAACTACGCATGTACACGGAAGCCGGCAAGCGTTACGCCGGCTACAACCTGGAAAAACCACTATGGGTCTTCGTCGGCGCCAGCGTCAGCGGGCGCAAGGTCGACGAGGAAAGCGTATCGCCCTCGGACGTCGCGCAGATCCTCGATTTCCTCGCGCGCTTTCTGGCCCATCGTGAAGCCTTCACCACGCTCATCGACACCGTGCTCAACGGCAATAGCCAGCAGACCGGCCTGCTCGACGCCCAAGGCCGCGATATCTTCATACAGTCTTTCCCCTACCTGAAAAGCTTGAAGCAAAGCGCGGCGCAGCTTTATGCCGATATCTGCCAACGCCTGTTCCACGCCCCCGGTGGTGGTCATCTGGTGGTCGAGCGGGTGAAAGGCGACAGCGGCGAATTGCTGCTCAAGGTGGGCGAGGCCGAACAACCCTTTGGCGTGATCAACGTGGGTGACGCCGCAGCGCTGGCCAAACATGTGCAGAGCGAGCTGGAAGACAAACACTCCCTGGCCGAGGTGCGCCCGAGCGAGTTTGGCGAGCCGGTATTCGCGGACGTGCACAAGCCGACTTCGCCCATCCATATGCTGGTCGGCTCGAAGAAGTTCATCGAGGGCTGGGACTGCTGGCGCGTGTCCAGCCTTGGCTTGATGCGTATGGGCCAGAGCGAGGGCGCACAGATCATTCAGCTTTTCGGCCGTGGCGTGCGCCTGCAAGGCAAGGACATCAGCTTGATGCGTACCAGCCGCTATCAGCCGGTCAATCCGCCACAGGATATTCACTTCCTGGAAACGCTGAACGTGTTCGGCGTGCAGGCTGACTTCATGGCGACCTTCCGCGACTTTCTGGAAAGCGAAGGCCTGCCTCCGAACGACGCGCCGCATGTCGAGGAAATCAAGCTCAACGTCACCCATGACTTCGGCCAGAAGCTCAAGATCCTGCGCTCCAAGTTCCGCAAGGACACGCAGGAGCAGTACGACTTCCGCAAACATGGCCCCATCGTGGATCTCAGTATCGATGCCCTCCCCCCAGGCATGACCAAAGGCGCCATGCCGCTGGTGGTCGATCGCTTCCCACGTCTGCAGATGCTCCAGGCCACCGAGGTCACCGGCCAGACACCAGAGGCTATGGCCAACCCACCTCGCTACTTCGACAATCTGCGGCTGTCGATGCTGGACTGGGATCGGCTTTGGTTCGATTTGGAGCGTTTCCGTCGCCAGCGACATCTGGATAACATCATCATCAAAGCCGGGGCATTACGCTCGTTGCTGGAGACCCCGGACTGGTATCGCATCCTGGTGCCAGCGCATTGGTGGGCACCTTCGATGGCCAATCTGCGTCACTGGCAGTCCATTGCACTGGAATTGCTCTGTGGCGCTCTCGAACGCTGCTTCAATCACCAGAAGCGCAAATATCTCGACCCGCGCATGGAGCTGGTGCTGCTCACGCGTGAGCATGAAAACCTGCCAGGCGACGACGCCAGCTATCAGTTGATCGTCGAAGCAACGGAGCAATACCTGATCGACGACATCCGCAAGCTGAAGGACGAGCTCGCTCAGGTTGGCTGGCGTGACAGCGGCTATATCCAGGGTTTAAGGCTGGATGCTCACCTCTACGAGCCACTACTTTCCAGCGAGAAGGTGAAGATCCAGCCTGTCGCGCTGAACAAATCCGAATTCCAGTTCGTTGACGACCTACGCCAATGGCTGCAAGCCAACGAGGAGAATCTTGCCGAGCGTGGCGAGCGCATCTTCTTGCTACGCAACCTGGCTCGCAAAGGCGTTGGCTTCTTCGAGGCGGGTAACTTCTATCCCGACTTCATCCTTTGGTGCCTGAAGTCTGACGGCAGCCAGCGCATCTGCTTCATCGACCCGCACGGTCTTGAGCATGAAGGCCCTGGCAGCGACAAGGTTCAGCTCGCGCAAAACATCAAGGATCTTGAAGCGCGCCTGAATGATCCAGAAGTGAGGCTAGAGTCGGCCATCCTATCGCCAAGTACGAACCGCATGCGTATCGAGCATCTGTGGAGCCAGCAAGGCCTTGCAAAGCCTGATCTGAGTGATCTGCACGTCTTCTTCATTGGCGAAGAGGGCTATATGGACGAAGTGCTGAGCCTCGTATTGCAGTGAGCCACCATAGCAGCGGGCTACTCAACCCGCTGCCATGATCACTCACATACCACAGTAGTCGCGTTCGACTTCACTTCGACAGATCAGCCTGCACCCGGCGCGGCAGCACGGAGAGGAAGTTGTCGCGCGCCACCTTGTGCGCCACGTCTTCGGGCAAGGCATCGAGGAACGGGTCGAAGCCCTTCATGTAGTCGCCCAGGCTGCCGAAACGGCCGACCACATCCGAGCCCAGCATGAAACGCTCCGGGTAACTGCTGA
>NZ_JAOCLK010000013.1:0-105957 GCF_029845265.1 Ectopseudomonas oleovorans | reverse complement strand
TCTTCGGGTCGGTCAGGTCGCGTTCTTCAAACACGATGCTCTGCTGGGACAGCCACTCCTTCAGCACCCGACAGTCCGGGCAGGCTGGAGTGCTATAGATGATGATGCGCGGGGTGCTGGCTTGGTTCATGGTCGTGCCTTCACTTTCCCCGAGCGGCAAGCCAGCTCTTCATCATGGCGATCTCTCCTTCCTGCGCAGAGATAACCTCCTGAGCCAACTCGCGGACCTCCGGGTCCTTGCCGTACTGCAACGCCACCTTGGCCATGTCGATCGCGCCCTGGTGATGCGGGATCATGCCGCGCATAAAGTCCACATCGGCATCGCCGCTGAAGTCAATCATCATGTCGGCGTGCATGCGGTCATTGCCGGCACGGTAGGCGGTCGTCGAGGCGTCGCCCGAGCTGCCGGTCGCCGCCTGTTGGCCGCGTTCTCCAAGCCACTTATTCATCATGGCGATCTCGCCTTCCTGCGCAGAGATAACCTCCTCAGCCAACTTGCGGACCTCCGGGTCCTTGCCGTACTGCAACGCCACCTTGGCCATGTCGATCGCGCCCTGGTGGTGCGGGATCATGCCGCGCATGAAATCGACGTCGGCGTTGCCAGTGAACTGCGCTCCCATCCCCGCGTGCATCTGGTCGTTCACGGCGCGATACGCGGTCGTGGAAGGGCTGTCATTGGCCGAGGCGCTGGAGGGCATCGCGTGCCCTTGGTGATCTCCGCTCGCATTGGCCTGCATCACTTCACCCGACGGGACCACCTTCTTCTGAACGGCCATCAGGCCGATGGCGACCACGATGGCGCCCGCAATGAACAACAGGCTGAACTTGTTGACTCTCATGAAAAACTCCTTGAATGAGATTGATGGAGTCACTGTAGGGCTTCCCATTGTTGGAAGGTCAAGCCCCTCATTTCGCCGTTGATGCCGATGAAGACCCTCGGCGCAAGATCCAGTCCTTCACTTCCGCCGCCTACGACAACGCGCTGTCGAAGCTGCAGCGGTGGAAGCAGGTGATGTAGCGCCTGAGGCGACCGCTAGATGGAACACCTCCCGCATCGGCCCGATCAGCCCGGACCTAGCCGCACCGGCTTTCGCGCGGTCTGCCACAGCAGCGGCACCAAGATCAGCGCCAGGGCCGGGAAGATCATCCAGTTGACCGCCTGCCAGCCCGAGCTGTGCAGGATCGATCCCGCGAGGAACGACACGGCCGCCGTGGCGGCGAAGACGAAGAAATCGTTCATGCCCTGCGCCTTGCTGCGCTCGGCCGGGGTGTGGCAATCGGTGACCACCGCCGTCGCGCCGATGAAGCTGAAGTTCCAGCCGATGCCCAGCAGCGCCAGCGAGCCCCAGAAGTGGGACAGGCCGAGCCCGCCCAGGGCCACCACCCCGGAGGCGGCGAGCAGCACCATGCCCACGGCGGTCACGCGCTCCTTGCCGTAGCGCACCATCAGCCGCCCAGTGAAGAAGCTCGGCCCGAACATCGCCAGCAGG
This sequence comes from Ectopseudomonas oleovorans, assembly GCF_029845265.1. Classification (NCBI taxonomy): domain Bacteria; kingdom Pseudomonadati; phylum Pseudomonadota; class Gammaproteobacteria; order Pseudomonadales; family Pseudomonadaceae; genus Ectopseudomonas; species Ectopseudomonas oleovorans. The sequence goes on along the minus strand of NZ_JAOCLK010000013.1, from coordinate 104,467 downwards.
TGCCACTGGATGCCCAGGGCGGCGTTGTCCACCGAATGCCCGTGGTTGACCATCGCCACCGGCGCGGCGGTCATCACGAACGCCATCACCCCATAGGACACCACGCCCGCGGCCACGGCCAGCGCGTAGCGCGGCATCGCCAGGAGCTGCAGCACCGTGCGGCCGCTGTCGGCGGCGGCTTCGGCCGGGGTCTGGCGCGGCGTGCGCAGCATCAGCAAGATCGGCAGGGCGATCAGCGGCAGCAGCGCCTGGCTGAGGAAGCTGCCGACGTAGGGCGTGCCCGCTACCGCGTCGCGCGTGAAGATCACCAACTGCGGCCCGATGATGGCACCCGCGAGACCCCCCACCATTACCCAGGAAATCGCCTTGGCCTTGAGCGCGTCCTCGGCGGTGTCGGCGGCTGCGAAGCGGTAGCTCTGCACATACGCGCCGTAGAAGCCCGCCAGGAAGGTGCCGGCGCAGAAGATCCAGAACGAGGCCAGCATGATGCCCAGCGCGGCGATCAGGCCCGAGGCCACGCCGAAGCCGACCCCGACCACGTATCCGTTGCGGCGGCCATGGCGCCGCATGATGAACGCCGCAGGCAAGGTGCCGATGGCAAGACCCAGGCCGAACAGGCTCACGGGCAAGGTGATCCAGGCCGAGTCCTTGGCAAGCTGCTGGCCGACCAGCCCGCCCAGCGACATCACGATGGGCGCGCTGGCGCCACCGAGCGCCTGCGCGGCGGTGAGAACGCCGATGTTTCGGCGCGTGATGCTCTGGTCGGTCATGGGCGGTCTTTCTTGTTCGTTTGTCTGGCCGGAAATATTACACGCATGAATATATGTTCAGTTATCCGACCATGATTCGGCCATGCGATGCTCATGAACCGCCGCAACCTGGTCGCTCCTCGCAAATCTCCCGAGCGGCAGAAGGAACAGCCTGCCGTTCCAATGCGAGCAGGTGCTCTTTCACCCGGGTCAGTTGCGCCATGCGTTCCTCGACATAGGCGAGATGGTCCCGGACAGCCTGCGTCAGCAGCTCGGGTTCCGGGGACTCGCGATGCGTCCAGCCCAGCAAGTTGCGCATGTCATCCAGGCCGATGCCCGACGCGCGGTAGTTGCGAATCAGGTAAAGCCGCTCGACATGGGCCGGGCCATAGCGCCGGTAGTTGTTGCGGGACCGCTCGGGAGCGGGCAGCAGGCCCTCCCGTTCGTAGAACCTGATGTTCTCAGGGGGCGTGCCGGTCAAGCGCGCGAGTTCACCAATCCTCATCCAGCTCTCCGCGCGCAGCGATGGGGGACGCCACCGCTGCGCGCCGGCCCTCATCCCGGCGACCGGGCGGACTGCTGCGCCGTGGCGCCCGATTGCACCGTGTGCTCAGTCCAGCCGCCGCCCAGCGCCTTGTACAGATGGATGAGGTTGTTCAGCCGCGTCAGGCGCGTGCGCACCAGGGTCTGCTGCGTGCCGTAATGCGTGCGCTGCGCGTCGAGTACAGTGAGGTTGTCGTCCACGCCCTCCTGGAAGCGCTGCTCGGCCAGCTCGTAGGCCTTCTGGCTGGCCGCCACCAGGAGCTGCTCCGCGCGGATCTGCTCATCGAGCGTGCGCTTGCCCGCCAGGCCGTCGGCCACCTCGGCGAAGGCCGCCTGGATGGACTTCTCGTAGTTGGCGATCTCGATGCGCTTCTGTACGTGCGCCACGTCCAGGTTGGCGCGCAGCGCGCCGCCGCGGAAGATGGGCAGCGTGATCTGCGGCAGGAAGCTCCAGGCCCGCGAGCCCGAATCGAACAGGCCGTCCAGCGAAGCGCTGGCCGTGCCCGCCGAGCCCGTAAGGCTGATCGTCGGGAAGAACGCGGCCCGCGCCGCGCCGATGTTGGCGTTGGCGCCGATCAGCATCTGCTCGGCGGCGCGGATGTCCGGCCGGCGCGCGAGCAGTTCGGACGGCAGGCCGCTCGGCAGGCCGGTCGGCACGATGTCGTCCGGCAGCGCCATGGCCTCGTCAAGCTGCCGGGACAGCTCCGGCGTCAGCGGCTGGCCCAACAGCAGCACCAGCGCGTTGCGGTCCTTGGCCGCCTGCCGTGTGTAGGCGGCATGGTTGGCCTCGGCGGTGCGCAACGCGATCTCTGCGCGGCGCAGGTCGAGCTGCGTGGAGTTGCCCGCTTCCACCAGTTGGGTGGTCAGCCCGTAGGAGCGCTTCTGCGTGGCGAGGGTGTCGCTCGTCAGGCGCAGCAGTTCCTGGTCGGCACGCAGCGTGAGGTAGGCGCTGGCCACCTCGGACACCAGGCTCATCTGCGTGGCGATGCGGGTCTCGTCGAGGGCCAGGTAGGACGCCAGCGCCCGGTCGCTGAGGCTGCGGATGCGGCCCCACAGGTCCAGTTCCCAGGCGGCCGTCACCCCGGCCACGTCGTAGCGCCGGAGCACGTCGCTTTGCCCCGTGGTGCTGAGGTCGGCCGGTACGCGCTCTGACGCGCCGCGGGCGGAAACGCCCAGGTTCGGCAGCATCTCGGCACGCTGGATACGGTACAGCGCCTGAGCCGCCTCCACGTTGAGCGCGGCCTTGCGCATGTCGCGGTTGTTCTCCAGTGAAATGCCGATCAACTGCTGCAGCAGCGGGTCGCGGAAGAAGTCCCGCCAGCCGATCTCGGCCGTGATCGCGTCGTCGGGCGTCGCGGCCGCCGGTTCCACATAGGCCGCGCCCAAGGGATAAGCCGTGTCGATCGGCGCTGCGGGCCGGTCATACTTCGGTGCCATGGAGCAGCCAGTCAACGCCGCCGCGAGGGCGAGCGGCGCCAGCGTCCTGGCGGGTCGTGTGAATGCGAAAGATGTTTTCATGTCGTATGTCCTCCTGGCCGTCATGCGTGCTGGTCGGTCATGCCGACACGGGCATGGCGCGCTTCGCGGCGCAGCGCCAGCTTGCGCACCACGACGTAGAACACCGGCGTCAGCACCAGGCCGAATACCGTCACGCCCAGCATGCCGGCGAACACCGCGATGCCCATGGCGTGGCGCATCTCGGCGCCCGCACCGCTGGCCAGCACCAGCGGCACCACGCCAGCGATGAAGGCGAACGACGTCATCAGGATCGGGCGCAGCCGCAAGCGCGCGGCTTCGAGCACGGCTGCCAGCGGATCGGCCCCTTCGCTTTCCTTCGCGCGGGCGAACTCCACGATCAGGATCGCGTTCTTGGCGGCCAGGCCGATCAGCACCACGAAACCGATCTGCGTGAAGATGTTGTTGTCCCCCCCAGAGAGCCAGACGCCGGCGATCGCCGAGAGCAGCGCCATGGGTGCAATCAGCAGCACAGCGAACGGCAGCGACCAACTGTTGTACTGGGCCGCCAGGAACAGGAAGGCGAGCAGCACCGCCAGCGCGAAGATATAGATAGCAGTATTGCCAACTCGCTTTTCCTGGAAAGTCAGGTCCGTCCATTCGTAGGTCATACCGTCAGGCAGCGATTCGCTCACGATCTTCTCAATCGCGGCGGTGGCCTGGCCGGATGAGTAGCCCGGCGCTGGCCCGCCGCTGATGTCCGCCGAGGGGAAGCCGTTGTAATGCATCACCCGGTCGGGGCCGGAACTGCGCTCGATGGTCGCGAACGCGCTCAGCGGGATCATGTCGCCCGCTGCATTGCGCACCTTGAGCATGCCTATGTCCTCAGCCTGCATGCGGAACTGCGCATCGGCTTGGGCCATTACCCGGTAGGTGCGACCGAAGCGGTTGAAGTCGTTGACGTAGAGCGAGCCAAGGTTGACCTGCAGGGTGTCGAACACCTCGGTCAGCGACACGCCCTGCGACTTGGCCTTCACCCGGTCGATGTCCACCTGCAACTGCGGCGCATTGGTCTGGAAGCTGGCGAGCATGTTCGCCAGCTCGGGCGCCTGCATGGCCTTGCCCATGATCTGGCCCTGTGCTTGTGCAAGCGCCTCGGGACCCAGGCCCGCCCGGTCCTCGATCTGCAGCTTAAAGCCGCCCATAGAACCCAGGCCCGGCACCGGCGGCGGCGGGAAGATGCCGACGAAGCCGTCCGGGATCTGGCTGAACTTGCCCATGAGCTTGCCCTGGATGGCGAAGGCCGACAGCGACGGGTCCTTGCGCTCATCGAAGGGCTTGAGCATGGCGAACATCAGCGCGGTGTTCGGCTGGTTCACCGGTCCATTGACCGACAGGCCCGGGAAGGCCACCACGCTCTCGACGCCCGGCTCAGCCAGTGCGATCTTGGTCATCTCCTTGACGACCGCCTCGGTGCGATCCAGCGAGGCGCCGGTCGGAAGCTGGGCGATGCCCACGAGGTAGTACTTGTCCTGGGCGGGCACGAAGCCCGCAGGCACCTTGTGGAAGCCCAGCCAGGTCAGGCCCAGGAAGCCGACGTAGAGCAGCAGCACGATGGCGCTGCCGCGCACCGCGCGGCGCACGCCCCCGACGTAGGAATTCGAGGCGCGGTCGAAGAAGCGGTTGAAGCGGCGGAAGAAGCCGCCGAACACGCCGTCGATGATGCGCGTGACGCGATCGGGCTTGGCCGCGCCGTGGTGCGGCTTGAGCAGGATGGCGGCCAGCGCTGGCGACAGCGTAAGCGAGTTGATCGCCGACAGGATGGTCGAGAACGCGATGGTTAGCGCGAACTGGCGATAGAACTCGCCCTGCAGCCCCGACAGGAACGCCGAGGGGATGAAGACCGCTGCCAGCACCGAGGTGATGGCCAGGATCGGGCCAGTCACTTCATCCATCGCCTTGCGCGCCGCGTCCTTGGGTGATTCGCCCAGCGCTATGTGGCGCTCCACGTTCTCCACCACCACGATGGCGTCATCCACCACGATGCCGATGGACAGCACCAGTCCGAACAGCGACAGTGTGTTCAGCGAGAAACCGAACATGTGCATCACCGCGAACGTGCCGACCAGCGAGACCGGCACGGCGATCAGCGGGATGATCGACGCGCGCCAGGATTGCAGGAACAGCACCACCACGATCACCACCAGGAAGATGGCCTCCAGCAGCGTGACGGCGACGGACTGGAGCGAGGCGCGCACGAAGACCGTGGGGTCGTAGGCGATCCTATACTCAATGCCGTCGGGGAACTTAGCTTGAAGTCGGTCCATTGCCGCGCGCACCGCGCTAGACACATCCAGCGCGTTCGCGCCCGGGCTCTGGATGATCTGTATCCCCACCGCCGGCTCGCCATTGAGCAGGCTGCGCAAAGAGTAGGAATCGGCCCCCATCGAGATGCGGGCGACATCCCGCAGGCGAGTTACCTGGCCGTCGGCGCCCGTCTTCACGACGATCTCGCCGAATTGCTCCTCGCTCGACAGTCGGCCCAGAGTGTTGACCGTGACCTGGAACGCCGCCGAGGCATCCGGCTGCTGACCAACCGAACCAGCGGCAACCTGTATGTTCTGCTCGCGGATGGCGGCAACCACGTCGCTCGCGATCAGCCCACGAGCAGCGACCTTGGCGGGTTCGAGCCAGACCCGCATCGAATACTCCCCGGCGCCCCAGACTAGGACATCGCCGACGCCTGGCGTACGAGCCAGCTCATCCTTCACATGAAGTGTGGCGTAGTTGGAGACGTACAGCGGATCATATCGACCTCCAGGCGAAAGCAAATGCACCACCATGAGAACGTCCGGCGACGTTTTCTCGGTGACAACACCGATGCGCTGAACTTCAGGCGGTAGGCGCGGCAACGCCCGCGAGACCCGGTTTTGCACCTGGATCTGCGCAATGTCGGCGTTGATATGCTGCTCGAAGGAGACGGTGAGCACCATTTTCCCGTCGGTGGACATCTGAGACTGCATGTACATCATGCCTTCTACGCCGTTGATCGCCTGCTCCAGCGGTGATGCCACGGTATCGGCGATCACTTGCGGGTTGGCACCGGGATAGCTAGCGGTGACCTGCACCGTGGGAGGCGTGACCTGCGGGTATTCGCTCAGCGGCAGCTGGAAGTAGCTGATCGCGCCCGCGATCAGCATCAGCACCGACAGGACGATGGCGAAGATGGGCCGGTTGATGAAGAAGCGGGGGAAATTCATTTGCGGGCCTCCGCCGAGCCGGCCGCGCCGTCAGCCTTGGCGGGGTCCGCGCCGGCGGCCGGTGCCGCGGGCGGCTGCATGGGCACCATGCGCGGCGTGACCGCCATGCCGGGGCGCACGAGGCCCTTGATGATGATCTTCTCACCGGCCTGCAGGCTGCCGTTGATGACGCGCAGCCCGTCCACCACCGGCCCCAGTTCGATGGGCCGGTACTGGGCCTGGTTGTTCTCGCCCACGACCAGCACGTAGTTGCGCCCTTGGTCGGTGCCCACGGCCTGATCGTCGATCAGGACGGCCTCGCGCGCCGCGCCGGTGGACAGCTTGACCCGGGCGAACATGCCGGGTGCCATGCGCCCATCCGGGTTGGGCACAACGGCGCGCGCGCGGATCGTGCCGGTGCTTCGGTCAATGGTGTTGCCCACGAAGTCGAGCGCGCCCCTGTGCGGGAAACCCTTGTCCGTGGTCAGCCCGACCTGCACGGGCAGCGAGGCCTTGCCGCCGGCGCCCGCAGCGGGCCGCGAGCGGCTCACGACGTTGAGGTACGTGGCTTCGTCGATGTCGAAGTACACGTGCAGCGGGTCGATGGACACGATCGTGGTCAGCAGCGTGGCCGCGCCGGCGACACCGCCGCTGACCAGGTTGCCCTCGGTCACGAGCACGCGGTCAACGCGCCCGGCGATGGGCGCCGTGACGCGGGCGTAGGACAGATCCAGCCGCGCCGCAGCGACGGCGGCCTTGGCCGCTTGCACCTGGGCCTGGCGCGCACTGCGCGCGGAGACGGCATCGTCGTAGGTCTTGCGCGCGACAGCGCCGGTCGCCACCAGGCGCTCGGCGCGGTCGAAGTCGGCCTGGGCCTGACTGGCCAGCACCTCGGCCTGTTGCAGTTGCGCCGCAGCCGTGTCGAGCGTGACCTGGAACGGTCGGGGGTCGATCTGGAACAGCAGTTGTCCCTTGCGCACCAGGCTGCCCTCGGGGACGCTCACAGCATCGACGGCGCCGCCGACCCGCGAGCGCAGCTCGACGGTCTTGGGCGCGGCCAGGAAGCCGGTGTACTCGGCCGATGGCGCGACCGTGCGGGTGATGACCTCGGCCACGGGCACCTGCGGCGCCATCGGCGCGCCCGCCGGGGGCGCCGCGGCCTTGCCCTCGTCCTTGGCGTCGCGGGCGGCAATCGCTATGCCCCCGACGGCTGCGATGACGCCTGCCACCACAACGATTCTGATTTTTTTACGCATGGAAGTGCCCCTTTCTTGGATGCAGGACTCCGGCCCTTCCGAAGCGCTCTGCAGAAATTTGTGTGGAGGCTAGGCGTTACAACGAAGGCAAGGTCAAGCCCTTTGGGTTGCCCTAGCGGGCAGGCTGCATGGACAAGGTGGTGGGAAAACCCCGCGTCGTCGCTGTGGCCACTCCGACATCCAGCTCACGAGTGCCGTTGTGCGGTTGAACCGGTCGGTCTTGTGGGTGATTGCGAGCGCGGGAGGCTCAGGCGTCCAAGCTGCCGCCGCCCATTGCTGTGCCTGCGCGGCATCCCGGCGCCCAGGCAGGGCCCGCGATTCAGGGTGTTGCGCCCAGGCCGCATCGAGGACGTCCTTGAGGCTAACCGGCGGCGTGGGTACCGGCGCCTCGCAACCTGCCATTCGCCTGGGTGCTTGGGCCTGGTCAGTCGTCGGCTTTGTCCTCGGAAATGTGGACCGCCATGTCCTGCAGCACCTGGCTGACGTGCTGGTCCGCGATGCTGTAGAAGATGTGCTTGGCTTGGCGTTCGCCGCGCACGAGGCGCGCACCGCGCAGCAGCCGCAGGTGATGGCTGACCAGAGACTGCGACAGGTCGAGCGCTTCGGCGATGTCCCCCACGGCGACCGAGCCATGCATGCACTGCAGCAGGATCTTCAATCGCGATTGGTCGCCCAGCAGGCGGAAGGTCTCGGCCAGAACAGCGACGTCACTTTGCGACATTGCGAGGGCATCGGTCGCCGCGTCGTGGCTGGTGGTCGAGCATTGCGCGGTGTCGGCGCTGGTGGTTTTGCGGGACGTCATGGATGCAAATCCTCAAGTGGAGTGCGAGCCGGCTCGCGCGGCCTCAATGCCTGTGACCAGGAGCGGAATGGTCGTGGTCATGGCCGTGGCTGTGCCCGCCGCCATGCTTGTGATTGCCATGATCATGGCCGCTGTGGTCGTGCCCGCTGTGGTCATGACCGCTGTGATCGTGGCCGCTGTGGTCCTGACGCTCCGACGTGGGCTGCAAGCTGCAGACGTTCTCGTCGGTGCCCGAGTTCCAGTCGATCCCGACCGTGGCGTGTTCGATGCTGAATTGCTCTCGAAGCACCGCTTCGACGCGCTTGACCACGGCGCGTGCTTCCTCGTCCACGTTGGGGCGAACGTGCAGCGTGGCCATCGTGCGCCCGGAGGTGAGCTGCCACACGTGAACGTGGCTGACGGCCGCCAGGCCCGGCACGGCGCCCATCAGGCCTTGCTCCACCTTCTCCGGCGAAGCATCCTCCGGCGCGCCTTCCAGCAGGATGTGGATCGACTTGGCGAGCAGCTTCCATGCGCTGCGCAGGATCAGCGCCGCGACCAGGACCGACAGGATGGGATCGATCGGCGTCCAGCCCGTGAGGTAGATGACGATCGCAGCGACGATGGCGCCGACCGAGCCGAGCAGGTCGCCCATCACGTGCAGGATGGCCCCCTTCACGTTGACGTGATCGGTCTCTCCGCGGGTCATGATCCACAGCACGAGCACGTTCACCAGCAGGCCGAGCACGGCGACGATCATCATCGGGCCGGCCAGGATCACGGGCGGCGCCTGCAGCCGCTCCCACGCCTCGTAGGCGATCCAAGCGACGATCGCGAACAGGGTCACGGCGTTCAGGAAACCGGCGATGACCTCGAAGCGCAGGTAGCCGAAGGTGCGCTTGCTGTCGGCCGCGCGGCGGCCGAACCGGAATGCTGCGTAGGCCAGTGCGAGCGCCGCGGCGTCGGTCAGCATGTGGCCCGCGTCGGCCAGCAAGGCCAGCGAGCCCGACAGCACGCCTCCGACGGCCTCCACGACCATGAAGCCGAAGATCAGGAAAAAGGACAGCAGGACCTTGCGCTCGTTGGCGCTGGTCACGGTCGGGGTGTGGTCATGATCATGGTCGTGATCGTGACCATGGTCATGTGCGTGGGATTGGGACATGGGGCCTCGGGAAACTGGGTCTTTGACTGTGGCTCAAAATATAACACATGAACATGTTTTCATGTGAATTGTTGTACACATTTGTGTTCGCGTCTCACCACGGCCGGGATGCCGCTCCGGGCAATTGCCTTAGCCTGGCTCGGCGACCATTCCCCCCGCCTGGCAAGCAGCCGTTGATCTAACATCCAGTGGCAGTATCCCCCCTGGGGGGATATGATTTCAGCATGGAAGACATGCATAAGCACACCACCCATCCCGACCTGGTGAAGCGGCTCAAGCGCGCCGAGGGGCATCTGCGGCACGTCATCGGGATGATCGAAGGGGGAGAAACCTGCCTCGACATCGCCCGCCAGCTCGCGGCGGTGGAAAGCGCGGTGACGGCGGCCAAGCGCGTCCTGATCCACGACCACATCGACCACTGCCTGTCCCATGACGAGGACTCCGTTCTGACCGAAATGAAGGCGCTGACCAAACTGCTCTGAGGCCGTCCGATGCTCTCCGTCCTGAATAACCGCACCTACCGCCACCTGTTCACCGCCCAGGTGATCGCGCTCGTCGGCACCGGCCTGATGACGGTGGCGCTCGGCCTGCTGGCCTACGAGCTGGCCGGCGCGGATGCAGGCGCGGTGCTCGGGACGGCGCTGGCCATCAAGATGCTGGCCTACGCGGGGGTCGCGCCGGTCGCGCAGGCCTTCGCCGACCGGCTCCCGCGGCGCTCGCTGCTCGTGGCGCTGGACCTCGTGCGAGCGGCCGTCGCGCTGTGCCTGCCCTTCGTCACCGAGGTCTGGCAGATCTACCTGCTGATCTTCGTTCTGCAGGCGGCATCCGCCGGCTTCACGCCGACCTTCCAGGCCACCATCCCGGACATCCTTCCCGACGAAGAGGACTACACGAAGGCGCTGTCGCTGTCCCGGCTGGCCTACGACCTGGAAAGCCTGATTTCCCCGATGCTGGCCGCCGCGCTGCTGACCGTCATCAGCTTTCACAACCTGTTCGCGGGAACGGTGCTCGGTTTCCTCGTTTCAGCCGCTCTCGTGGTCAGCGTGCGGTTGCCCACGTCCGTCCCCGGCCCGCGCCGCGGCATCTGGGAGCGAACGACGCGCGGCACGCGCATCTACCTCGCCACGCCTCGCCTGCGGGGCCTGCTGGCGATCAGCCTGGCCGTCTCGGCGGCCGGCGCGATGGTGATCGTGAACACGGTGGTGCTCGTGAAGGCGCGTTTCGGCCTGGGCGAAGTCGAGGTGGCGTGGGCACTGGCGGCGTTCGGAGGCGGCTCGATGGTGGCCGCCTTCGTCTTGCCGTCCCTACTGGAGAAAGTAGCCGACCGACCCGCGATGCTCACCGGCGCCGCTGTCCTCGTCGTGGGCACGGCGATCGGCGCACTGCTGCCGAGCTATGCGCTGTTGCTGCCGCTGTGGCTGGTGATCGGCTTTGGCTACAGCGTGGCGCAGACGCCATCCGGCCGTCTTCTGCGCCGCTCGGCCCACGCCGAGGACCGTCCAGCGATCTTCGCGGCCCACTTCGCGCTGTCGCACGCCTGCTGGCTCATCTGCTACCCGCTGGCCGGACGCTTCGGCGCGGCCATGGGGCTGCAATCGACGTTCGTCGTCATGTCCTTGATCGGCCTAGCTGGCGTGGCGCTGGCGCTTCGGCTGTGGCCGGCCAGCGACCCGTCGGACTTGGCCCATGACCATCCGAACCTGTCGGCGGATCACCCCCACTTGCGTCAGCACGCGAACCAAGGCGGGCACCATCACGTGCTGGTCGTGGATGACTTGCACCGGATCTGGCCGAAAGGATAGGCCTCACGGGACGCGGTAAGGGCTGTTTCGCACCAAGGCTAGTCGTCGCTGTTGTCCTCAACGATGTGGATGGCCATGTCCAGCAGCACCTGGCTCACGTGCTTGTCCGCTACCTCATAGAAGATCTGCTTGGACTGGCGCGCGCCCTTGACCAGACGGGCTCCACGCAACAGTCGAAGGTGATGGCTGACCAACGACTGCGAGAGTTCGACGGCTTCCGCGATGTCGCTTACCGACGTGGACCCCTTCATGCAGCACAGCATGACCTTGAGCCGCGACGGATCGCCCAGGAGCCGGAAAGTCTCGGCCAGGATGGTCACGTCATTCTGTGACAGGGAGGCCAGATCGGTGCTTGGGCCCTTCGGTGGGGCACTGGCTGGTTTGCGTGGAGTCATCTCTCAAAAATTCCTACCCTCGAACGGCTGTTCGTGCCCTTCAGGATCAACGAGGCTGCGACCGCTTGAGCGCGCGCACAGCCCGGGACCAGGGCGAGCCTGGCGACCAAGGCCCCTCGTTTCCCCCGTGCGCCGGGCCATTTCTGAAACCTCACAGTACCCGAAAAAAGCGCTTGACCTTCCCACGATGGTAAACCCTAAGCTCCCCCATGTCGAATATCAACTATGGGAAACAACCATGAGCATGCCAATAACGAGTGATGCTCGTGCCACCGCAGCAGCGATCAGCCTACCCATCGAGGGCATGACCTGCGCGAGCTGCGTCGGCCGAGTCGAGGCCGCCCTGGCCAAGGTGCCGGGCGTGGACAGCGTGTCCGTCAATCTCGCCACCGAGCGGGCGGACATCCGCCTGGCCAGTCCTGTCGATCGCATCGCGTTGATCCAGGCGGTCGAGAAGGTCGGCTACGACGTGCCGGCTGGCACCGTCGAACTGGCGGTCGAGGGCATGACCTGCGCCTCCTGCGTGGGCCGCGTCGAGAAGGCACTCAAGGCCGTGCCCGGCGTCACCGAGGCCACGGTCAACCTCGCGACCGAGCGTGCCACCGTGCGCGGCGTGGCCGCCGTGGCGGACCTGATCGCGGCCATCGAGAAGGTCGGCTACGAGGCCAACCCGGTGGATACCGGCGCGCAGGCCGACGAGGAAGCCGCCGAGAAGAAGGACGCCGAGCGCGCCGAACTCAAGCGCGACCTGACCCTGGCCGCCGTGCTGGCGCTGCCTGTGTTCGTGCTCGAAATGGGCTCGCACATGATTCCCGGCATGCATGAGTGGGTGGCTTCCACCATCGGCATCCAGCAGAGTTGGTATCTGCAGTTCGTGCTGACCCTGCTGGTGCTCGCCATTCCGGGCTGGCGCTTCTACGAGAAGGGCTTCCCGGCGCTGTTCCGCCTGGGTCCCGACATGAACTCGCTGGTCGCGGTCGGCACGGCCGCAGCCTTCGGCTATTCGATGGTCGCCACATTCGCGCCCAGTCTGCTGCCGGCCGGCACGGTGAACGTGTACTACGAGGCGGCCGCCGTCATCGTGGCGCTGATCCTGCTGGGCCGCTTTCTTGAGGCACGGGCCAAGGGCCGCACCTCCGAGGCCATCAAGCGCCTGGTCGGCCTGCAGGCCAAGGAGGCGCACGTGCTGCGCGACGGCCGCATCGTGGACATCCCGATCAACGACGTGGCGCAGGGCGACATCGTGGAAGTGCGCCCCGGCGAGCGCGTGCCGGTCGATGGTGAAGTGACCGAGGGCCGCAGCTTCGTGGACGAGTCGATGATCACCGGCGAGCCGATTCCCGTCGAAAAGGCGGAAGGCAGCACCGTGGTCGGCGGCACCGTCAACCAGAAGGGTGCGCTGACGCTGCGTGCCACCGCCGTGGGCGGTCAGACCATGCTGGCGCAGATCATCCGCATGGTCGAGCAGGCGCAAGGTTCCAAGCTGCCGATCCAGGCCGTGGTGGACAAGGTGACACTGTGGTTCGTGCCCGCCGTCATGCTGGCCGCCGTGCTGACCTTCCTGGTCTGGCTGGTGTTCGGCCCGTCGCCCGCGCTGTCCTTCGCGCTGGTCAATGCCGTGGCGGTGCTGATCATTGCCTGCCCGTGCGCCATGGGTCTGGCGACGCCGACCTCCATCATGGTCGGCACGGGCCGGGGCGCCGAGATGGGCGTACTGTTCCGCAAGGGTGAAGCCCTGCAACTGCTCAAGGACGCCAAGGTGGTGGCCGTGGACAAGACCGGCACGCTGACCGAGGGCCGCCCGGTCCTGACCGACCTGGAGATTGCCGACGGCTTTGACCGCAACCAGGTGCTGGCGAAGGTCGCCTCTGTCGAATCGCGCTCGGAGCATCCGATCGCACGCGCCATCGTCGAGTCGGCCGTGGAAGGTGGCATCGCGCTGCCGACGATGACAGACTTCGATTCGGTCACGGGCATGGGCGTGCGCGCCACCGTGGACGGCGCGCGTGTCGAGGTCGGTGCCGATCGCTTCATGCGTGAGCTGGGGTTGGACGTGAGCGGCTTCGCTCGCACGGCCGAGCGCCTGGGCAATGAGGGCAAGTCGCCGCTGTACGCCGCGATCGACGGCCGACTGGCCGCCATCATCGCGGTGGCCGATCCGATCAAGTCCAGCACGCCCGCGGCCATTGCCGCGCTGCACCAGCTCGGCCTGAAGGTGGCGATGATCACTGGCGACAACGCGCGTACCGCGCAGGCCATCGCCAAGCAACTGGGCATCGACGAGGTGGTGGCCGAAGTGCTGCCCGAGGGCAAGGTCGAAGCCGTGCGCCGCTTAAAGGCCACCCACGGCCAGATCGCCTACGTGGGTGACGGCATCAACGATGCGCCGGCGCTGGCCGAGGCCGACGTGGGCCTGGCGATCGGCACCGGCACCGACGTGGCGGTGGAGTCGGCCGACGTGGTGCTGATGTCCGGCAACCTGCAGGGTGTGCCCAACGCCATCGCGCTGTCCAAGGCCACCATCGGCAACATCCGCCAGAACCTGTTCTGGGCGTTTGGCTACAACACGGCCCTGATCCCGGTGGCCGCTGGCGTCCTATACCCCGCATACGGTGTGCTGCTGTCGCCGATCTTCGCGGCCGGAGCGATGGCGCTGTCCAGCGTGTTCGTGCTCGGCAACGCGCTGCGCCTGCGCCGCTTCCAGCCGCCGCTGGCGGCGGATACCGCTCATTGAGAAAGGAGGAACACCATGAACATCGGTGAAGCATCCAAGGCCTCGAAGGTCTCGGCCAAGATGATCCGCTACTACGAGCAGATCGGCTTGATTCCCCCGGCCGACCGGAACGATTCGGGCTACCGCGCCTATAGCCAGGACGACGTACACCGGCTGCACTTCATCCGGCGTGCGCGCGACCTCGGCTTCTCGGTGGCCGAGATCACGGACCTGCTGGGACTGTGGAACGACAAGTCGCGCCGGAGTGCCGACGTCAAGCGCCTGGCGCAGCAGCACATCTCCGAGCTGGACCGGCGCATCGCGAGCATGTTGGAGATGGCCGAGACGCTCAAGGCGCTGATCCGGTGCTGCGCCGGCGACGAACGGCCCGACTGCCCGATCCTGCACACGCTGGAGCAACTCGATACCAGCGACGACGAGCCCGAAGCGCGCACCGGCGCCGTGCCACGGCGTGCAAGTGGCAACGCAGCGGCAAAGAAGCCGCGTGCGCACTGAGCAGCCGGGAGAGACCATGCCCAAGATCACCGTCTTGCCCCATCCTGAACTGGCGCCCGAGGGCGCCGAGCTGAACGTGCCGGTCGGCACCTCGATCTGCGAGGCGCTGCTAGACAACGGCATCGAGATCGAACATGCCTGCGACATGAGCTGTGCCTGCACGACCTGCCACTGCATCGTGCGCAAGGGATTCGATTCCCTCAACGAGGTCGAGGAGTGCGAGGACGACCTGCTTGACCGGGCCTGGGGGCTAGAGGCGCAATCGCGCCTGAGCTGCCAGGCCATCGTGGCGAACGAGGACCTGACCGTCGAGATCCCGAAGTACACGATCAACCATGCCAAGGAGAACCACTAGGACCCAGCGTGCCGCCGCGGGCGCGCCGGCCTGCGGCGGGGTTGCTCTGGCAGACGGAGGACTGACGGCGTTGCAGCCTGACGACCGCCCCGGGAGCCAGATGCCTACACCCCCTTGCACCACCGCCGGTTAGGCTGGAAATGTCGTCAAAGTCCTTCAATCCGTGATAGTCGGCGCTGCGGCCGGCCCATGAAAAGTCCCACAGGAGAAGTCCAGCATGTCTGCGCCCAAACAAGCCACGCTCTACCGGATGGTCATGCCCGGCCATACCTGCCCCTACGGGCTGAAGTCGCTCGATCTGCTCAACCGCAAGGGCTACGAGGTCGAGGACAAACACTTGGCGAGCCGCGAGCAGACGGATGCGTTCAAGAAGGAGCATGGCGTCGAGACCACGCCCCAGGTCTTCATAAACGGGCGGCGCGTGGGCGGCTACGACGACCTGCGCAAATTCTTCGGCATGTCCGTGAAGGACAAGAACGCCGTGACCTACACCCCTGTGATCGCGCTGTTCGCCATGGCGGCCGCGATGGCGCTGGCGGCGAGCTGGGCGGCCTTCGGCCAGCTCTGGAGCATTCAGGCGGCAGAGTGGTTCGTGGCCTTTGCCATGTGTCTCCTGGCGCTGCAGAAGCTCAAGGACGTGGACGGCTTCGCGACGATGTTCCTCAACTACGACCTGCTGGCCAAGCGCTGGGTTCGGTATGCCTATTTCTACCCGTTCGCGGAGGCCATCGCAGGCGTCCTGATGGTCGCGGGCGTGGGGATGTGGGTGTCGATTCCGTTGGCGCTGTTCATCGGGACCGTCGGGGCCGTGTCGGTTTTCAAGGCGGTCTATGTCGATCGCCGGGAACTCAAGTGCGCCTGTGTGGGCGGGGACAGCAACGTGCCGCTGGGCTTCGTGTCCCTGACCGAGAACCTGATGATGGTGGCGATGGCCCTGTGGATGTGGGCCAAGGTCGCCTACCTTGGGATGCACTGAGCGCCGCGCCAGGTACGGCGCAGCGCACGTGCTCGCATCGGCCGTCCTGTGTGCAGGCCGGCCACGACGCGGTGTTACTGCGCGCGCGGCGGGAAGCCAGCTTCGCTCAGGGCCGCGGCGATCTGCTCTTGCGAGGCCGAGGTCTGGACCTCGACACGGCGGGTCGGCGGGTCCGTGACGATCTTGGCGTTGGGGTCGATCGTTTGGATCGTTTTCGTAACGGTGCGGGCGCAGCCGCCGCAGGTCATGTCTTCGAGATGGAATTGCATGGAAAACTCCTTTCGGGTTGGGGTGTTTGAAGTCTGGTCCTTGCCACGGTTGGAAGGTCAAGCGCTATTTGCATCCCCGCTACACCAATCGGCCGAATGCTCATAGGGCAAGGCCGTGGTGCTCTTTACCCGATCCAGCACGAAGCTTGTCTTGCAGTCCTGCACGCTGGGGTGCTTGAGCAGCGTGTCGAGCACGAAGCGAGAGTAGTGAGCCATGTTCCTGACGACCACCCGCAGCAGATAGTCCATGTCGCCGGTCAGCGCATGGCATTCCACGACCTCCGGCCATTTCTGGACCGACGCGCGGAACACGTCCATGGGATTGCGCTTGTGCGAGTCGGAGTGCTTTTCGAGACGCACGTTCAGGTAGGCCGTGAGCGTGAGGCCGATCTTCTCCGAGCCGCTGCTCGGCCCGGTGTTCTTCGAGTTCATCGAGCGCAAGGGCAACTACCGCGAGGGCTTCGGCGAAGGTAACTTCGGTGCCTTGTTCGAGTCGATGGAGCGCGACCAGATCAACCGCGGCGCGCTGGAAATCAACCCAGCCTGATTCGGGCTTTCCCCCTGAAGGCATAGCACCTTCCGCATCTCGCGAGCCCCGGTGGGGCTCGCACTATTTTGGCAAGCGGCCTCCACGATGCCCATTGGCCCTCGTGCAGCTTGCACCATTCATCTCCTCACAATCGAACATCACCACGGCACGGTGCAGGCTTCTTTGACTAATATATGAACACATGTATAATTGTTTATTCAATATTTGGCCTCAGCTCGACTGGTGCTACAGCAGGCGTGCATCTCGTCCCCCGAATCAACATGGATCATGGAAGGACAAGACTATGGAACTTCGTCACTTGCGCTGCTTCATTGCGGTTGCTGAGGAACTCCATTTCGCCCGCGCTGCCGAGCGGCTGCACATCGAGCAGTCTCCACTGTCACGGGCCATCAAGGAACTGGAAGAAGAACTGGGCGTGATGCTGTTTGCCCGCACCACGCGCAGCACTCGGCTGACCCGTGCGGGCGAGCTGTTTCTGGAGCACGTGCGCCGCGTGCTCTCCGCCTTGGAGCAGGCACGCGATAGCGTGAAAGCGGCAGCAAACGGTTTTCATGGCCAGTTGCGCGTGGCATTGTCCGACGGCATCACGCCGTCGCGCCTTTCTGCGTTGCTCGTACTTTGCCGCCAGGAAGAACCCGAGGTCGAAATCCGGTTCTTCGAGGTGCCCCTATCGCAACAGATCAAGGGGCTGCATAGCGATCTGTATGACGTAGGGTTTGCTCAATCCGACGAAGTGGGCGACGGTATCGTCGCCACGCCCGCATGGAGCGATGCGCTGATGGTGGCCGTGCCAGCTCGGCATCCGCTTCTGGCCCACAAGCGCATCCCCTTGGATGAGTTGCTTCGCTATCCACTGGTTCTGTGCGATCCACAGGCATGTGAGGGCCATGCCAAGCAAGTTGAACGGGTGTTGCGCCGTGCGGATGTGGAGCCACTGATTGCAGAGAGGGTTTCGTCCACCGACCTGATGATGGCCCTAGTCTCGGCCGGTTTTGCGCTCGGCCTAGCAGGCAGTGCACACATTGCCGCCAGCCGTGAGCCGGGTGTAGTGGCCCGGCCGCTAGCTTCGCGCGTGTCGCCCCTCACGACCTATCTGTTGCGGCTGGACGGAGATCCGTCCGACGAGTTGGCGCGGTTTATTGAGCGCGCACAGGCCATCGAACAGCCGGAAACCCCCAGGCCCATACGAGGCCGTAATCCCGATCACCCGGAGGAACTGACGCCATGAAGAAGATCATCCCATTCTTGCTGGTTGCCGTGTTGACTGCCTGCGGCCAGTCCGATGGGCCACAGAAGTCCGCCGGTTCCGCAGCCAACATCCCGACAGTGGAAGAGCTGGCGGCCAACCCCGAACGGCTCAAGGAACTGCGCCAGCAGTGCAAGACCGACCGCCCCAAGCTGGGCGACGTGTTGTGCAACCGGGTGGCCGAGGCCACGCGCAAGCGGTTCTATGGCGACGGGGAAACGCCCTACACACCGCCGAAGGAGCCGCCTAAGTTTTGATCGTGGCCGCTTCGCCACGAATATTGGATTTCCTGACCGACACGCCGCAACGCGCCTGCGCTTGCGACGTTTTTCGTTGGCTCGCCACCGCGCTAATTCTTTCTTTTTGCTCGATCTTTCTGCTTAAAACGGTCTTTGACCGGCACTGACGCGGCACCGATCCTGACGCCTCCGGCACGTCCTTGTGCCGCTTTTTCCATGAGGAATCGGCGCAGGAGAAATCGGAGGCCAGGTCATGCAAGGGACGAACGTGCTGTTCGGTCAGATCGCCGTGGTATTCGGCATCGTGATCGCCGGAGTGTGGGGTGCCACACAATGGACAGCAGCAGCCCTTGGCTATCAAGTACGCCTTGGCTCGCCCTGGTTCGATCTTCTTGGCACGCCGATCTATCACCCGTGGAAGCTGTTTGAGTGGTGGTTTTCTTACGGCGCCTATACCCCGGAAATCTTCGACACCGGCGGAGCCATCGCTGGCAGCAGTGGCATGGTCGCCGTGGCCGTCGCCATTGCCATGTCGGTCTGGCGCTCGCGGCAGGCACGCCTTGTCACGACCTACGGATCGGCCCGCTGGGCGAACGCGCATGACATTCGCAAGGCGGGCCTCACGCAGCCAGAGGGCGTGTTCCTCGGCCAGCACGACCGCCAGTACCTGCGCCATGAGGGGCCAGAGCATGTCCTGACGTTCGCACCCACGCGCTCGGGCAAGGGCGTCGGCCTGGTGGTGCCGACGCTGCTTTCTTGGCCCGCGTCCGCCGTCATCCACGACATCAAGGGCGAGAACTGGCAGATCACCGCAGGCTGGCGCTCGCGCTTCTCGCATTGCCTGCTGTTCAACCCCACGGATGCGAAGTCGGCGGCCTACAACCCGCTGCTGGAGGTGCGGCGCGGCGCGCATGAAGTGCGCGACGTGCAGAACATCGCGGACATTCTGGTCGATCCCGAAGGCGCGCTGGAGAAGCGCAACCATTGGGAAAAGACCAGCCACGCGCTGCTGGTCGGCGCGATCCTGCATGTGCTCTACGCGGGCGAAGACAAGACGCTGCGCGGCGTCGCCAACTTCCTCAGCGACCCGGCCAGCCCGTTCGAGCTGACCTTGCATCGAATGATGACCACGCCCCACTTGGGCGAGGGGCCGCATCCGGTAGTCGCGTCGGCGGCGCGTGAAGTGCTCAACAAGTCGGACAACGAGCGTTCCGGCGTGTTAAGCACCGCCATGTCGTTCCTAGGCCTGTACCGCGATCCCACGGTGGCCGAAGTCACCTCGCGCTGTGACTGGCGCATCGCCGACCTGATCGCGGCCGAGCATCCGGTGTCGCTGTACCTGGTGGTGCCGCCTTCGGACATATCGCGCACCAAACCGCTCATCCGCCTGATCCTCAACCAGATCGGGCGACGCCTCACCGAATCGCTGGACGGCAGCGACGGCATCGAACGCCGCCACAAGCTGCTGCTGATGCTCGACGAGTTCCCGGCCCTGGGTCGGCTCGACTTCTTCGAGACAGCCTTGGCCTTCATGGCGGGCTACGGCATCCGCAGCTTCCTCATCGCGCAGTCACTCAACCAGATCGACAAGGCGTATGGACAGAACCATTCCATTCTCGACAACTGCCACGTCAGGGTGACGTTCGCCACCAACGACGAACGCACCGCCAAGCGCATTTCCGAGACGCTGGGCACTGCGACCGAGCTGCGCGCGCAACGCAACTACGCGGGCCACCGGCTCGCGCCGTGGCTGGGCCACCTCATGGTGTCGCGCCAGGAGACGGCCCGCCCGCTGCTGACGCCGGGCGAGGTGATGCAGCTTCCGCCGGACGATGCCGTAGTGATGGTGTCCAGCATGGCGCCGATCAAGGCCCGGAAGCTGCGCTACTACGCCGACGCCAATTTCAAGCAGCGCGTGCTGCCGCCGCCCGAGCTGGCGGACGGCCGGTACGCCGACGCGCCGCCACTGCGCCCCGACGACTGGAGTGGCCTGGCGATTCCTGCCGTGCCTGCCGCGCCTGCGGCCGATGCCGCCGAAGGCTTCCGGGCGTCGGCCGACGACGGCGGCCCGCGCCGTCAGCCCGAGCTAACTGAGGCCGTCGCCTACGACCCCGAGCTGGCCGCGCCCGCGGCCGACCTCGGCCTGCTCGATGACGACGACGACCTGCCGCTTCCCCTTCCTCGCCAGCTTGATCCGGCCATGCAGCGCACGGCCCGGCTGGCGTCCCTCGACCCCAACGACGGAATCGAGCTATGAGCCACTATCGCCTGAACCTCTTTATCCAGCCCGAGCACGCCCAGCGGCTCGATGAACTGGCCGCCAAGAAAGGCGTGTCCAAGTCCAGCATCGTCGCCGCTGCCTTGGCGTCCTGGCTGTCGCCGGACGCGGCCGACCAGCGCGAGGCGGCCATCGCCAAGCGCCTTGATCGCCTCTCGCGCCAGGCCGAGCGAATGGAGCGCGACCAGAGCATCGCCATCGAGACGCTGGCGCTGTTCATCCGCTACTACCTGACCGTCAGCACGCCGGTTCCCGAGGCGCACCAAGAGGCGGCCCGCGCCTTGGGCAAGGCGCGTTTCGAGCAGTTCACCGAGCAGCTTGGCCGCCACCTGATGCGTGGGCGCAGCCTGGTGCGCGACGTGGTGGAGGAATTGCATCCCGATTCGGTGCGGATGGAGGACGCGGCGGCAGCCGCCGATGCGCAGGAGCGTGCGTCATGAGCGCCGTTTCCCAATCCATGAGTGCCACGTCGCTCGACCGGCGCATCCAGATGCTGCGCACGGCAATGGGGCCGCTGATCGCCACCGCGCTCGAAGACCCCGACGTGGTGGAAATCATGCTCAACCCTGACCGCACCCTTTGGGTGGATCGCCTGTCGTCGGGCCGCGCGCCTATGGGCGTGGAGCTGCCCGAAGCCGATGGCGAGCGAATCATCCGCCTGGTCGCGGCCCACGTCGGCGCGGAGGTGCATCGCGGCCAGCCGCTGCTGTCCGCCGAACTGCCCGAAACCGGTGAACGCTTCGAGGGCATCCTGCCGCCAGCCGCGCCGGGGCCGGCCTTCGCGCTGCGCAAGCGCACCATCGGCGTGATCCCGCTGGAGCGGTACGTCGTGGACGGAATGATGACCGCCGCCCAGGCGGGCTTTTTGGTGCGCGCCGTGCGCGAGCGCCAGAACGTCCTGATCGCGGGGGCCACCAGCAGCGGCAAGACGACCTTGGCGAACGCGCTGCTGGCCGAGATAGCTGCCACGGGCGACCGCGTGCTGGTGCTCGAAGACACGGTGGAGCTGCAATGCGCGGCCCGCGACCACGTTCCGCTGCGCACGCGCTCCGGCGTGGTGTCCATGACCGAGCTGGTGCGCTCGTCCATGCGCCTGCGACCTGATCGCGTCGTCGTCGGCGAGGTACGCGGTGCCGAGGCGCTGGATCTCATCAAGGTGTGGGGCACCGGCCACCCCGGCGGCGTCGCCACGATCCACGCCGGCTCCGCGCTGGGCGCGTTGCTGCGCCTGGAGCAACTGATTCTCGAAGTGGCGGTGAATCCGCCGCGTGCGCTGATCGCCGAGGCGGTCAACGTGGTGATCCAGATCGCCGGGCGCGGACGCAAGCGCCGCATCGAGAACATCGCCCGCATCGTCGGCTTCGACGGCGTGGGCTACCAACTGGTGGACGCGCTGGAAACGCCGTTTCCCGAGCTGCCGCCGATCCCTGATGCCGCACCCGCTGCGGCGACTTCCTCGTCCCCTGACCAACCTGGAGAACTGCTATGACGCAGATGACCATTCCTGCTTTCCGTGTTTCCGTAAATCCGGCTTTGCGCCTTGCACGGCTGCGCTGCCTGGCCCGCCCTGCGGGGCGAGGACTGCTGCTGGCCGCGCTGTTGCTGTTCCTGGCCGGCACCGCGCAGGCCGCTGGTTCCTCGATGCCCTGGGAAGGCCCGTTGCAGTCGATCTTGGAGTCGATTCAGGGGCCGGTGGCGCGCATCGTCGCGGTCATCATCATCATTGCCACGGGCCTCGCGCTCGCCTTCGGCGACACGTCGGGCGGCTTTCGCAAGCTGATCCAGATCGTGTTCGGCCTGTCCATCGCGTTCGCGGCTTCGAGCTTCTTCCTGTCGTTCTTTTCGTTCTCGGGCGGGGCTGTCGTATGAGCGGCCCGGATAGCTTCGCGGCCGGGTTCGAGGTGCCTTTGCATCGCTCGCTCACCGAGCCGATCTTGCTGGGCGGCGCACCGCGCACCGTGGCGATTGCCAACGGCACGCTGGCCGCCGCCGTCGGGCTGGGCCTGCAACTGTGGATTCCTGGCGTGGTGCTCTGGATCGTCGGCCATTCGCTGGCGGTATGGGGTGCGCGCGTCGATCCGCAGTTCATGGCCGTGTTCGCCCGGCACATCAAGCACCGCCCGCTGCTGGACGTGTGAGGGGACGCCGCCATGCTGAACCTCGCCGAATACCGCCAGCGCCCGGCCTTGCTCGCCGATTGGCTGCCGTGGGCCGGGCTCGTCGCGCCGGGTGTCGTCTTGAACAAGGACGGCAGTTTCCAGCGCACGGCCCGGTTTCGCGGGCCTGACCTCGACAGTGCCACGCAAGGCGAGCTGATCGCCACGTCGGCCCGCTTGAACAATGCGCTGCGCCGGCTGGGATCGGGCTGGGCGCTGTTCATCGAGGCCGAACGCAGCGCCGCCGCGGACTACCCGCACTCAGAGTTTCCGGAGGCGCTGTCGTGGCTGGTGGACGAAGAACGCCGCTCGGCCTTCGAGGACACCGGCCATCACTTCGAGAGCGGCTATCACTTGACGCTGGTGTACCTGCCGCCTGAAGAATCGCGCGCTCGTGCCGCCAAGATGCTCTACGAGAACACGCCGACGAATGGCGTGGACTGGCGCGAGCGGCTGCAAGCCTTCGTCGCGGAAACGGATCGGGTCTTTGACCAGCTCGATGGCGTCATGCCGGAAATTGCCTGGCTCGATGACGCGCAGACCCTGACCTACCTGCACGCGACCATCTCGACGCGACGCTATCGCGTCGGTGTGCCCGAGGTGCCTTTCCACATCGACGCGCTGCTGGCCGACTCGCCGCTGGTTGGCGGCCTGGCCCCCATGCTGGGCGACCGGCACCTGCGCGTGGTGTCGGTGCGGGGCTTTCCGACCTCGACCTGGCCGGGGATTCTGGACGACCTCAACCGCCTCGGATTTGCGTATCGCTGGAGTACGCGCTTCCTCTGCATGGACAAATCCGAGGCGGAAAAAGACCTCGCCCGCCTGCGCCGCCAGTGGTTCGCCAAGCGCAAGAACGTCATCGCGCTGCTGCGCGAAACGATCTTCCAACAGGAGTCGCCGCTGGTGGACACGGATGCCTCGAACAAGGCGACCGATGCCGATGCCGCGTTGCAGGAGCTGGGCAGTGATCAAGTCGCCTTCGGCTACCTCACCGCCACGGTGACGGTGCTCGATGCCGACCCGGCCGCAGCCGACGAGAAGCTGCGCATGGTGGAGCGCGTCATCCAGGGCCGGGGCTTCGTGACCATCTCCGAAACGCTCAATGCCGTGGATGCGTGGCTGTCCTCGCTCCCCGGCAACGCCTATGCCAACGTGCGCCAGCCGATCGTCTCGACGCTGAACCTGGCGCACATGATGCCGGTGTCGGCCGTGTGGGCCGGCCCCGAGCGCAACGCGCATCTGGACGGCCCGCCTCTCATCGTGACGCGCACCGATGGCGCCACACCGTTTCGCTTGGTCACGCACGATGGCGACGTGGGCCACATGCTGGTGGCCGGCCCGACGGGCATGGGCAAGTCAGTGCTGCTCGCCACGCTGGCGATGCAGTTCCGCCGCTACCTCGGCTCGCGCATCTTCGCGTTCGATATGGGGCGTTCGATGCGCGCCACGATCCTCGGGCTTGGCGGCGAGCACTACGACTTGGGCACGGACGGCGAAATCGCCTTCCAGCCGCTCGCCCGCATTGACCGCGAAGGCTACCGCACCTGGGCCGCCGAATGGATCGAAGGCCGTTTGCTGCATGAAGGCGTAGCAGTCGGCCCGGACGAGAAAGCCGCCATCTGGTCGGCGCTGGGCAGCTTGGCCGGTGCGCCCGTCGAGCAGCGCACGATGACCGGCCTGTCGGTGCTGCTGCAATCGAACGCGCTGCGCCAGGCGCTCGCGCCCTATGTGCTGGGCGGCGCGCACGGCAAGCTGCTGGATGCCGACCACGACCGGCTGGGCATGGCGGACGTGCAGGGTTTCGAGATGGAGGAGCTGATGCACAGCAAGGCCGCCGTCATGGCCGTGCTGCATTACCTCTTTGCGCGCTTTGACGAACGCTTTGACGGTGCGCCCACGATGCTGATCCTCGATGAAGCGTGGCTGTTCCTGGATGACCCGGTGTTTGCCGCGCGCATCCGCCAGTGGCTCAAGACGCTGCGCAAGAAAAACGTGTCGGTGATCTTCGCCACGCAGTCGCTCGCGGACATTAAGGATTCGAGCATCGCGCCCGCAATCATCGAGAGCTGCGCAAGCCGCATCTTCCTGCCGAACCCGCAGGCGACCGAGCCGCAGATTCGCACGATCTACGAGGGCTTCGGGTTGAACTCGCGCCAGATCGAGATCGTCGCCACCGCGCAACCCAAGCGCGACTACTACTACCAATCCCGCCTCGGCAACCGCCTGTTCGACCTCGACCTGGGGGCGGCGACGCTGGCCTTCGCGGGCGCTTCCACGCCGCAAGACCAGCGCGACATAGACCGCGTGCTGCTGGACGCCGGCACGCCCGGCTTCGCGGGTGCCTGGCTGCGCCATCGCGGCCTCGATTGGGCGGCTGACCTGCTGCCCTCGTTCCCCGGCCTCGCGCCGGATTCCCTCGCTGACCAACCACAGGAGATCCTGCCATGAAGAAGCGCCTTGTCGCCGCTGCCATCGCGGCCATGCTTTGCACCGCCACTGCCCATGCGCAATGGGTCGTGATCGACCCCACCAACCTCGTGCAGAACACGATGACCGCGATCCGCACGCTGGAGCAGATCAACAACCAGATTCGCCAGCTCCAGAACGAAGCGCAAATGCTGATGAACCAGGCGCGCAACCTCGCCAGCCTTCCATCCAGCGTGGTCGGCCAGTTGCGCGCCAACCTGGCGACGACCGAGCGGCTGATCGCCCAGGCCCGAGGCTTGGCCTACGACGTGACGAATCTGGATCGGGAGTTTGCCCGCCTGTACCCGGAGCAGTACGCCGCCACCGTCAGCGGCGACCAGATGTACCGCGACGCCCAGGAGCGGTGGAAGAACACGCTGGGCGGCTTGCAGACCACCATGCAGATGCAGGCGCAGGTGTCGCAGAACCTGGGCGAAGACGAAAGCGTGCTGGCCGATCTGGTCGGCAAGAGCCAGTCGGCGCAAGGCGCGTTGCAGGCGATGCAGGCCATGAACCAGTTGCTCGCCTTGCAGGCCAAGCAGTCGATCCAGTCGCAGCGGCTCCAGATCACGCAAGACCGGGCCGCCTCGCTGGAACTGGCGCGGCAGGCGGCGGCCACCGAGCGCGCCCGCGAAGTGCGGCGGCGCTTCCTCGGGGAAGGCACGCCGTACACGCCGCAGTCCGTCAACTTCTACCGCGACTGACAGGAGGCCGCCATGCGATGCGTCCTCGTCCTTGGTGCCGTGCTGCTGGCCGCTTGCGGCGAGCAGCCGGCCGACAACCTCGCCGATGCCCTGGCCGCCGATCGCGTGCGGCTCAAGGCATTGCGCGCGCAATGCGCGGCCGACCGGCAGGCCACGGGCGAGGACGCTTGCCGCGCCGCCGCCGAAGCCTTCCGGCGGCGCTTCTTTTCCGGCGAGGCCGGGCCGGATGAATACCAGACGCTGGCCGACCTGCCGCCGATCCCGCCCAGCTTCGAGGAACCGGAGGGCACGCCATGAATGACGTGACCATCATCGACCAGTTCCTCAACACCTTCGCCACCTACATCGACTCGGGTTTCGGGCTGCTGCGCGGCGAAGTGGCGTTCCTCACGGCCACGCTGATCGTCATCGACATGACGATCGCCGGGCTGTATTGGGCCATGAGCCACGCCACCGGCCAAGGCGATGACGTTATCGCCAAGCTGCTGCGCAAGGTGCTCTACGTCGGTGCCTTCGCCTACATCCTCAACAACTTCAACTGGCTGGCCAGCATCGTGTTCCGCTCGTTCGCGGGGCTGGGCATCACCGCCACCGGCTCGGCCATCACGATGGAGAACTTCTTGCAGCCGGGCCGGCTCGCCAAGACCGGCATCGACGCCGGGGCGCCGATTCTGGAGCAGATCGGCGAGATGGCGGGCTTCCCCGAGGTGTTCGCCAATCTCGATCCCATCGTGGTGATGTTCCTCGCGTGGCTGGTCGTGGTGCTGTGCTTCTTCGTGCTGGCGATCCAGCTTTTCATCACGCTGATCGAGTTCAAGCTGACCACGCTCGCCGGGTTCGTGCTGGTGCCGTTCGCGCTGTGGAACAAGACCAGCTTTCTCGCCGAGAAGGTGCTGGGCAACGTCGTGGCCGCTGGCATCAAAGTGCTGGTGCTGGCTGTGATCGTCGGCATCGGCTCGGGCCTGTTCGCGCAGTTCCAAGTCCACCCCGCCGAGCCGAACATCGACCACGCGCTGGTCATCATGCTGGCCTCGCTCACCTTGCTCGCGCTCGGGATCTTCGGCCCCGGCATCGCCACGGGCCTTGTGTCCGGCGCGCCCCAGCTCGGCGCGGGCGCGATGGCCGGTGCCGCCGTCGGCGCGGCCGGAACGGCAGTGGCTGTCGGTGCTGCCGCGACGGGCGTGGGCGGCGCGGTGGCCGCTGGCGCGCGCATGGCCCCGGCTGCCGCCAAGCTGGCCGGCAGCGGCGCGCGTGCCGCCACGTCGGCGGCTGGCAGCGCGAAGTCGGCGTTCCAGGCGGGTTCCGCTGCCGCCGGCGGCGGTGCCAAAGGCGCGATGGCGGGCTTGGGCAACGTCGCCAAGACCGGCGCGCAGTCTGCCGGACGCGCTGCCGCATCCCGCGCTTCCGCTGCCGGGCAGCGCATGGCCGCACCGTTCCGCGCGGGCTGGAACGGCGACGCTGGCGCGTCAGCCGGCCAGGCCGCCACCAGCGAAGCGCCGGCAGGCGCTGCCGCTGCACAGGCGCCCGAGCAGCCCGCTTGGGCCAAGCGGCTGCATCGCCGCCAGCAGCTCACCCACGCCGCGACCACCGCTGCCCACGCGCTGCGCGGTGGCGACGGCGGCGGCTCCGGGCAAGGCCCGAGCCTGCGCGGCTCCGACGACTGACGCGATTCACAAGGAGAACTGACCATGCGATTCAAGAAACCGCAGGTGCGCTACGCCGACACGCCGCAGCCTGCCACGCCGTACCAAACCGCCGGCCAGGTGTGGGACGACCGTATCGGCTCGGCCCGCGTCCAGGCCAAGAACTGGCGATTCATGGCCTTCGGCTGCCTCACGCTCGCGCTGCTGATGGCCGGCGGACTGGTGTGGCGCTCGGCGCAATCCATCGTCACGCCCTACGTCGTGGAGGTGGACAACGCGGGCCAGGTGCGCGCCGTGGGCGAAGCCGCCACGCCGTACCGGCCCAACGATGCGCAGACGGCGCACCACATCGCGCGCTTCGTGACGCTGGTGCGCTCGCTGTCCATCGACCCCATCGTCGTCCGCCAGAACTGGCTGGACGCCTACGACTACACGACCGACAAAGGCGCGGCCGTGCTCAACGACTACGCGCGGGTCAACGACCCGTTCGCGCGCATCGGAAAGGAGTCGGTGACGGTGCAGATCACCAGCGTCGTGCGTGCCAGCGACACGTCTTTCAACGTGCGCTGGACGGAACGCCGCTACGTCAACGGCGCTGCGGCGGGCCTGGAACGGTGGACGGCCGTGGTGTCCATCGTGCTCCAGCCGCCGCGCACCGAAGAACGCCTGCGCAAGAACCCGCTGGGCATCTACGTCAACGGCCTTTCCTGGAGCCGCGAGCTGGATTCTTCCGAAGGAGCAAAACCATGAACCTGTCTTTCCGCTTTTACGCTTTGCCGTTGATGCTTGTTGCCCTGGCGGGCTGCGCCACGCAAGGCAAGCCGCCGCCGACCATCTCGCTCGATGAGCCGGTGCCGGTGCAGGCCCAGCCGATGCCGGAGCCGCCCGCGCCCGTGGAGGTTGTGGCCGTGCCCGAGGTGCTGCCGATGCCGGCGCAGTTGATGCCGGCACCCGAGGCCGAGGACGCCAAGCCCACGCCCGAGCCGGCCGACGAGAAGGTGCGCGTTTCACGCGCCAATGCCGAGGCGCGTGTCGCGCCCACGCGCGAGGGCTACGTCAACGCGATTCAGGTGTGGCCCTTCACCGATGGCGCGCTGTATCAGGTCTATGCGGCCGTGGGCCGGGTGACGATGGTTGCCTTGCAGCCGGGCGAGGAGCTGGTGACGGTGGCCGCCGGCGATACCGTGCGCTGGATCGTGGGCGACACGTCCAGCGGCAGCGGTGCCGACTTGCGCGTCAACGTGCTGGTCAAGCCGATCCGCTCGGGCCTCAAGACCAATCTGGTCATCATCACCAGCCGGAGGACGTACCTGCTGGAACTGACTTCCACGGAAAAGACGTGGATGGCGTCGGTGTCCTGGGAGTACCCGCGCGACCGGATGCTGGCCTTGCAGCGCCAGGCGCAAGCGGCCAGCGCCGCCGCGCCGGTGGATAGCGGCCTGTCGCTGGAGAACCTGCGCTTTCGCTACGCGATCGGCGGCAGCAATCCGTCGTGGAAGCCGCTGCGCGCTTTCGACGACGGGCAGAAGGTCTATATCCAGTTCCCCGCCGGCATCGCGCAAGGCGAACTGCCGCCGCTGTTCGTGATCGGGCCGGAAGGCGACGGGCAACTGGTGAACTACCGCTTCCGTTCGCCGTACTACATCGTGGATCGCCTGTTTGGCGCGGCAGAGTTGCGCCTGGGCGGTGACAAGGGCGACGTGGTGCGGATCGAGCGCACGGATGGCGTGGCACGGAGGAACTGACCATGAGCCAGGACGATACCCCCGACCTCGCCACGCGGCAGGCAGGCAAGGTCGCGCCCGAGGCGGTGGCGCTTCGCGCCCAGCCGCGTGCCGTGACCCGGTTGAACCGGCGCACGCTGGCCGTCCTCGTCGGCGGCCTGTCGGTCGCCGTGCTCGGGGCCACGATCTGGTCATTGCAACCGCACCGGCGCGGCGCGGGCGAGCAGACCGAGCTTTACAACGTCGATCGCGTCTCGAAGTCCGAAGGGCTGGACGGCCTGCCGTCCGACTACTCGAAGCTGCCGCCGAAGGTGCCCGAGCTGGGGCCGCCACTGCCGGGCGATCTTGGCCCGGCCATCGTGAACTCGCAGCAGTCCGCCGTGGCCGCTTACGCGGCCCCCGGCCACGATCCCAACGACGCCTTGCGCAAGGAGGCGGAAGCCGCAGCGGCTTCGTCGGTGTTTTTCCGCTCGGGCGGCCAGGGCCAGGCCGCCGCCACGGCCACGGTGGCGCCGCCGGGTGTGCCTGGTGCTGCCAACACGCTCGCGGCCTTCGACCCGCTCGCGGCTGGGCCGGCCTCGGCGGCGCCCCAGCCTGCCGATCCGACAGCTGTGCAAAACCGGCAAGACCAGAAAGAGGCGTTCCTGAAAGGCGGCTCTATGGAAACCCGCAATTCCGGAAACCTGAAAATGCCGGCCTCGCCGTATCAGGTCATGGCCGGAACGGTGATTGCGGGCGCGCTGGTGACGGGCATCAAGTCGGACTTGCCAGGCGACGTGATCGCCACGGTGACGGAGCCGGTCTATGACTCGGCCACGGGCAAGTTCCTGTTGATCCCGCAGGGGTCGCGCATCCTGGGTAAATACAACAGCCAGGTCAGCTACGGGCAGAGCCGCGTGCAGGTGGTGTGGAACCGGGTCATCCTGCCCGATACGTCCTCGCTGACGCTCGACAACCTTGTCGGCACCGATCCAGCCGGCTACGCCGGCCTGGAAGACGACGTGGACTGGCATTGGAATCGCATCGTCGCGGGCGCCGTGCTGACGACGCTGCTGGGCGTAGGCGCCGAGTTGGCCGCGCCAGAGAACCGCCAGGACGGCAACCGCATCGTCATCGCGGGGCGCGACAGCGCCCAGGACAGCATCAATCAGGTGGGTCAGGAGATCACCCGGCGCAACATGGACATCCAGCCGACGCTGACCATTAGGCCGGGCCTGCCGGTTCGCGTCATCGTGAACCGGGATCTGGTGCTGCGGCCGTGCCAGCCGCTGTTCTTCAACCGGGGAGCTTCCCAATGAACACGAAGAAACTGCGGCTAGGGCCGCTGCCCAAGACCGAGAGCGTCAAGCTGACCTTTGCCTGCCCGGCCAGCTTGAAAGCCGACCTCGACCGCTACGCCGCGCTGCACGCGCAGGCGTATGGCGAGGCCGTCGATGCCGAGAAGTTGATCCCGCACATGCTGGGGGCGTTCATGGCGGGGGATCGGGGATTCAGGAAGGGCACCACGACGCGGAGCGTGCCGTCCAAGCCGACGTGATGGCCCTCGAAGCCTGCCCAGCAACATCCATCGAACGCGCAGCCCAAGGCTGCGCGTTCTTCATTCTGGATGCCGCCAAGAGCCGCCTGGGCTATGATGACAAGACAAGCCCGCCGTCCCTCGGCAATCCAGCACGACACAGTGCGATGTGGCTTTCTCTCCCAACGCTCCTATGTGGCTCCTAGCCCACGAAGCCACACCGCGCCAAAGTGGCCGAGAAAAGAGCTAACCTACTGTCCCATATACGGTTTCAAGTCCTGCGTGATTTGCACAAAGGACTTGACACCAGAACTTTTTTGTGGCCGTCACGTGGTGGTTTTCGTGGTGCGCGCGGCGCGCCCTAGGGTCATGATCTTACTGCTGTGGGATGGCCAGGCTGGTTTGCAGTGCCTGATCCCAGGGCGGCGGAAAGCCGAAGCGCTGCTTCAGGAAACTCAGCAGCAGGCGTGTCCGCGGGCTGGCCTCGCGCTCCAGGCGCAGGGCGTAGATGCTTACCGGCTCGATGGGTGGCAGGCCCTGTTCGCAGAACAGCGGGATCAGCTCGCCACGTTGCAGATGCTCGCTGCTCATCCAGGTGGGCAGGTGGGCGATGCCCAGGCCGGCGAGGGCGCTGAACAGCAGGGTTTCGGCGTTGTTGCTGGTCTGGCGCAGGCGCTTGGGCTTGCACAACTGCAGCTTGCCGTCGACTTCAAAGCGCCAGGCGTAGGGGGGCGCCAGGCTGTCCCAATCGAGGCCGTCGTGCTGTTCCAGTTCCAGTGGGCTGCGCGGAATGCCGCGTCGACGCAGATACTCCGGGCTGGCGCAGACGATACGCGTCATCGACGCCAGCGGCGTGGCCACCAGGCGGCTGTCGGGCAGGGGGCCGATACGCACGACGATATCCACCTCACCCAGGTGTTCGCCCTGCAGGTCGATGAAGCTGTCGATCAGGCGTAGTTGCACGTCCAGGCCGGGGTTTGCGCGCAGGAACTCGGCAATCGCCGGAGCCAAGTGGCGGCGCCCAAAGGGTGAGGGGGCGTCGATGCGAATCAGGCCTTCCGGTGCACTGCTCAACGACACCGCTTCGGCGCGGGCCAGGTGCAGCTCGGCAAGGATACGCCTGGCGCGCTCGGCGAACGCCAGGCCCGCCGGGGTGACGCGTACCGCATGAGTGGTGCGACTGAACAGACTGCTGCCCATGGCGCGCTCCAGGGCGTCGATGCGCCGTGCCACTGCCGAGGGCGTGAGCGGATGGCGCCTTGCCGCTGCGGAGAAGCTGCCGGTCTCCAGCACGTCGAGAAAGAGCTCCAACTGGTCGGTCAGTGCATCGGGGTTCATGGCAGCCTTCTTATGTGAGATAAGCAAAGCCATTGTGCGCTGCTGTGCGTTTCCACGCTAGCCGTGGCTGCTTAACATGCGCCCACTGTCTGGAGGTGTCATGAATCTGTTCGACCTGTTGCTCAATCTATTGCTCGGCCTGGGCCTGGGGACTCTGGGCGGGTTATTTGGCATTGGCGGCGGGCTGATCGCCATTCCGGTGTTGGGCATCGTTTTCGGGCTGGATCAGCAGTTGGCTCAGGGCACCGCGCTGGTGATGGTGGTGCCGAACGTGATGCTGGCGATCTGGCGATACCATCAGCGCAATCGCATCGATCTGCGCTATGCGTTGCTGCTCGGTGTCACCAGCTTCTTCTGTGCCTGGCTGGCCTCGTTGTATGCAGTAGAAGTGGACTCGCGCACCATGCGCTGGGCTTTCGTCGGTTTCCTGCTGGCCCTGGCGGCATACAACCTGCTGCGCATGCTGATGGCTCAGGGGCCGGCCAGTGGCGAGTTGCGTCATCACTGGGGCTGGTTTGGCGTGCTGGGCGGGGTGTCCGGCGCCATGGGCGGGCTGTTTGGCGTGGGCGGCGCGGTGGTGGCTACGCCAGTGCTGACCAGCGTATTCGGCACCACCCAGGTGGTAGCGCAGGGGTTATCGCTGTCGCTGGCGCTGCCCAGCACCGGCGTCACGCTGTTCACCTACGCGCTGCATGATCACGTCAACTGGTGGATGGGCGTGCCGTTGGCGGTGGGTGGCCTGCTCAGCATCAGTTGGGGCGTACGCCTGGCCCATTCGCTGCCGGAGCGTCTGCTGCGCAGCCTGTTCTGTGGCTTCCTGCTGCTCTGTGCACTGCTGCTCGCGCTGGAGTCGGGTGGCCGCCTATAGGCGAAAACCATAGACGATATGCTCGGCCAGGCATTCGGTGACGGGTGACTGGCTGCTGTCGTTGCTCAGCAGCACGATGCTGGTCAGCGGCAGCAGCTGCAGGCCTTCGGCTTCGCCGAGGATGCGCAGGTCGGGGGTGATCAGGCTTTGCAGTTGCGCAGTGACCGCGAGGCCCGCGCGCACCACGGCGAAGATCGCCGAGAGGCTGGGGCTGGTCTAGGCGATGCGGTAGGGACGGCTCATCGCATCCAGCGCGTTGCAGGCCCATTCGCGGCAGAAACACTCGGCGTTGAACATGGCCAGTGGCATGGGGTTCTGTTCATGTGGGCAGAAGCCCTGGGCCACGGCCCAGGCGAAGCGCTCCTGGCGCAGCAGTTGGTCGATCTCCTTGCCGGGCTGGCGGGTGACGATGGTCAGGTCCAGATCCTGGCGCAGCAGCAGTTGTCCCGAAGGCTCGCAATGCACTTCCACCTGCACCAGCGGATAGGCCTGGGCGAAGCGCGAGAGAATCTTCGGCAGAAAGCGCATCACGTAGTCGTCCGGCGTGCCGATGCGCACGACACTGACCATATGCGGCTCGCGCAGGGTGTTGAGTACCTCGCCATGCAGCTTGAGGATGCGCCGCGCATAACCCAGCAGCACCTGGCCCTCGGGCGTCAGCCGCACCTGACGGCCGTCGCGCTCGAACAACGGGCGTTGCACCACGTCTTCCTCCAGCCGCTTTATCTGCATGCTCACGGCTGACTGGGTGCGATTGACCGTTTCTGCGGCGCGGGTGAAACCGCCGGTGTCGGCGATGGCAACGAAGTTGCGCAGCAATTCGGCATCAATACTGGGGTGGAAGGCCATTCATCAATCCTCGAGATGGATGCCATAAGAAACATTCGCTGGATTGATCTAAAGCTGGGCCCGACACTGACGCCAACCCCACAGGGAGGGCGAAAAGATGAAAGGTCAGAAAGGTTATGCGTTGGCTCAGGCCATCCACTTCGAACGGTTGCCGTCACTGGTCGGCGTATGGCGTATGCTGCGGCGCTGGCGTCAACTGGCTCACAAGCGGGCACAGCTGGCGCAACTGAATGATGCTGCATTGAAGGACCTGGGACTGTCCCGCGCCGATGTGTTGCAGGAGGCCGAACGGCCGTTCTGGGATTACCCGCTGAGAAAGAGAGTGGTACATGACAGGAGTTGTTGAATGACCGCGGTACGCAAGGGCGCCGATTTTTTCCTGTTCCAACTGATGCTGTTGTTATGCGCCATCTGGGGTAGCCAGCAGGTGGCAATCAAGCTGGCGGCGGGCGATATCGCGCCCATGCTGCAGGTGGCCTTGCGCTCCGGCATCGCCGCCGTGCTGGTCGGCTTGCTCTTGCTGTGGCAGCGCGGATGGCGCGAATGGGTCAGCTCGACGTGGCTGGCTGGACTGCTGGCGGGCGTGTTGTTCGCACTGGAGTTCTTCTTCATCGCCCTTGGCCTGCGCTACACCACGGCTTCGCATATGGCGGTATTTCTCTACACCGCGCCGATCTTCTCGGCGCTTGGGCTGCACTTTCTGTTGCCCAGCGAGCGCTTGCGACGCCTGCAGTGGCTGGGTATCACCTTGTGTTTCGGCGGTGTAGTGATGGCATTTGGTGTCGGTGGCAATTGGGCTGAGGTCGATGCCGGTATGCTGCTGGGCGATGCGCTGGGGCTGTGCGCCGGCATGGCCTGGGGCGCGACCACGGTAGTCGTGCGGGGTTCGCGCCTGTCCGAAGCGCCGGCCGGGTTGACCCTGTTCTATCAGTTAGCGGTGGCGTTCGTGCTGCTGCTGGCGTACGCGCTGGTGGTGGTGGACTTGTCCCAGCTGCGTTGGACGCCTGTGGCCATCGCCAGCATTCTGCTGCAGGGCGTGGTGGTGTCATTCTTCACCTACTTGACCTGGTTCTGGCTGCTGCGCCGCTACCTGGCTTCGAACATGGCAGTGTTCTCCTTCATGACCCCGCTGTTTGGCGTCACCTTCGGCGTGCTGGTGCTGGACGAACCGCTGACCCTGAACTTCATCATTGGCGCGGCGCTGGTGCTGTCGGGCATCACCCTGGTCAGCAGCGAGGCCTGGTTGCGCCGTCGCCTGTCGGGTTGGCGTGGCCTGCCGCAGCAACCCTGACGCATGGAGGCTTATCACTTGGCCCAACTGAACATTGCCTGGGTGAGGGCGTCGCTGGAGTCAGCGGAGATGGCTGACTTCGTCGCCAATCTGGAGCGTATCAATGCACTGGCTGAAGGCTCGCCCGGCTATGTCTGGCGTTTGCAGGACGAGGCGGGTGATACCACTGCGATCCGACCGTTCGGTGATGAGGTGTGGGTCAACATGTCGCTTTGGCAGGACGTGCAGGGCACCTCTAAAAACTACCTGCGTTGCCATCGCAGCGTTAAAAACAGGCTGGAACGCCAGCCCGGTCAAATGCTCATTTACACTGCGTAAACTGCGCTTTCTCGCCTGTTTTTGCCTTGCGCTGGCTGCCTCGCCTACGTTTGAGGTGCCCTGCGTCGCTCAGCGATTACGTCTACAAATCGGCGCATTCCGAGATGCTCGAGCGCCGTCGTGAATGGTTCGAGCGTGTCGAGCAGGCGCACCAGGTGTTGTGGTGGGTGCCAGCCGGGCATCGGCCGAGCGTGGTCGAGGCCTCCGAGCGCCTGGCTCATCTGCGCGAGTATGGCGCGACGGCGCAGGCCTTTACCTTCCGTCATGCGTTCGCGGCGCCAGCCTGATAGGCTGAGTCGCCATGACCCTTTCTCTCGCTGAAGCGCGTCGTCTGGCCCTGGCTGCCCAGGGGTTCGGGCGTATGCCGCGCGGCGCCATCGTTCACAAGCAGCTGCAGGCGCAGATCGAGCGCCTTGGCGTGGTGCAGATCGACTCGGTCAATGCCTTGGTGCGCTCGCACTACCTGCCGACTTTTTCCCGTCTTGGTCATTACCAGGCCGAGCACCTCGATGAACTGGCCTGGGGCAGGGCGCGGCGCAGGCGTCTGTTCGAGTACTGGGGACACGAAGCCTTGTTGTTGCCGCTCGAGCTTTTTCCGCTGCTGCGCTGGCGAATGCGCCGAGCCGCGGATGGGCAGGGCATCTACAGCCAGCTGCGAAATTTGGCGTGGAGCGGCGCGATGCGATAGATCGCGTGCTGTTGGCCGTGCGCGAGCGCGGTGCACTGAGCGCCGGCAGCCTTTCCTCGCGCACCGAGAAGACCGGCCCCTGGTGGGATTGGAGCGCGAAAAGATGGCGCTGGAATGGCTGTTCGCTGCAGGTTTGGTCACTGTGGCTGGGCAGCGTGGCTTCGAGCGGCTGTACGAACTGCCGGAGCGGGTCATTCCCGCGGATGTGCTGAATCCCCCGGACCTCGACGGCCTGTTGCTGCGTTCTGCCGATGCCCTTGGCGTGGCGACCGAGCGCGATTTGCGCGACTACTTCCGGCTGGACGTCAGTGACAGCAAGCGCCGTATCGCCGAATTGGTGGAGGCGGGCGAGTTGTTGCCCGTCGCGGTGCAGGGCTGGCGGCAGGTGGCCTATTGCCGGGGCGAGCCGCGCATTCCCCGGCGTATTCGCCATAGCGCCTTGCTGTCGCCGTTCGATTCACTGATCTGGGAACGCGAGCGCACCGAACGACTGCTGGGCTTCCGCTATCGGCTGGAGATCTACACCCCGCAGAGCAAGCGCGTGTATGGCTATTACGTGCTGCCGTTTCTGACCATGAACGCCTGCTGGCGCGGGTGGATCTGCACAGCGAGCGCGCTACCGGGTGCCTGGCGGTGCATGCCGTGCATCTGGAGGACGTAGTGTTGAGCGAGGAGGCGCGCTTGGCGCTGGGCGATTCACAGTGCGCGGGCCTGGATGAGGTGTGGTTGGCGCCGAGCGTGAGTCTGCGCGGGCAGCTCGGTTAACCGCCATTCTCCAGCAGCAACTGCTCGACGCGCTGGATGTTCATCTGCATCGGGCAATAGTTATACATCGGCGAGCCGACATGCTTGCCCTGCAGCTCGCACTGGCCATTGCGGTAGACCAGCCAGGCCTTCTGCGTCGTTGTTGTCGGTCATCAGGTCCATCAGGCCGCTGTAGACGCGCGCGCAACCGTTGGCCATGGCCCAGGCGTTGACGTCGTCGGCCTGATACACCTTGTAGGTGATCGGCGTGCCGTTGATCTGATGGCCGAGGTTGTTGACGATCTTGTCCAGACGTTTGCTGTACGGGTTGTTCGGGCCGGAGATATTGGCTTCGGCATCCATTTCGGCGCAGGCCTGGTCGGACATGCTGCGTACTTCGGCGTCGCTGAGGGTCGCGGCCTGCACGGCCATCAGGCCCGATTGCAGCATGGCGTCGGGGGACATGTTCTGGCAGCCGGTCAGCAGAACGGCGCTGGACAGGCGAAAGCGGAGACGGTGGTGCGCAGTTGCATGGTTTATCGTCCTTGTTGGGGGGCGCGAGTCCTTTCCGGCTGGGTGTAGCTTGGGCACCTGTCCGGTGCTCGCGATGGGAAAGCATTATGCCGGACACCGCACAGAAGATGTGCGAGCCGGTTCGCGCCCTGGCCAAGTGGCCAGGGCGCGGAGGGTCAGCGGCGTACCTGCTTCAGCGTTTCGGCGATCATGAACGCCAGTTCCAGAGACTGGTCGGCATTCATGCGTGGGTCGCAGTGGGTGTGGTAGCAGTCTGACAGGCCGTCTTCGGTGATCGGGCGTGAGCCGCCGATGCACTCGGTGACGTTCTGCCCGGTCATCTCGATATGGATGCCACCGGCGTAGGTGCCTTCGGCCTGGTGTACGGCGAAGAACTGCCGGACTTCGCTGAGGATCTGCGCGAAATCGCGGGTCTTATAGCCGCTGCTGGCCTTGATGGTGTTGCCGTGCATCGGGTCGGAACTCCACAGCACCTGGCGGCCTTCCTCCTTGACCTTGCGCAGCAGGCGCGGGAAGTGCGCCTCGACCTTGTCCGCGCCCATGCGCACGATCAGGTTGAGGCGACCGGGATCGTTGTCCGGGTTGAGGGTGTCGATCAGGCGGATCAGCTCGTCCGGGGCCATGCTCGGACCGACCTTGACGCCGATGGGGTTCTCGATGCCGCGCATGAATTCGACGTGTGCGCCGTCCAGCTGGCGGGTGCGGTCACCGATCCACAGCATGTGTGCGGAGCAGTCATACCAGCGACCGGTGAGGCTGTCGCGACGCACGAAGGCTTCTTCATAGTTCAGCAGCAGCGCTTCGTGGGCGGTGAAGAAGCTGACTTCGCGCAGCTGCGGTGCGCTGTCCATGCCGACGGCGCGCATGAAGGCCAGGGTTTCGTCGATGCGATTGGCCAACTGGTGGTACTTCTCGGATAGCGCCGAGTTGGCGATGAAATCGAGGTTCCACTGATGCACCTGATGCACGTCGGCGAAGCCGCCCTGAGCGAAGGCGCGCAGCAGGTTGAGGCTGGCGGTGGCCTGATGATAGGCCTGCAGCAGGCGCTCCGGGTCCGGTACGCGACTGGCGACGTCGAAACCGATACCGTTGACGATGTCGCCACGGTAAGCGGGCAGGGTGACGCCATCGATGGTTTCGCTGCCGGACGAGCGCGGCTTGGCGAACTGGCCGGCCATGCGCCCGACCTTGACCACCGGGCAGCCGGCGGCGAAGGTCATGACGATGGCCATCTGCAGCAGCACCTTGAAGGTGTCGCGGATCTTCGCGGCGGAAAACTCGGCGAAACTCTCGGCGCAGTCGCCGCCCTGCAGCAGGAACGCGCGCCCCTGGGTGGCCTCGGCGAACTGGCGACGCAGCTCGCGCGCCTCCCCGGCGAACACCAGCGGCGGGTAGCCGGCCAGGGTTTGTTCGACGCGAGTCAGGTGCGCGGCATCAGGGTATTCAGGCTGCTGTTGGATGGGCTTGGCCCTCCAGCTTTCGGGGCTCCAGGCGTTCGACATGCTGCGTCTCTAGCGGTTGATCAGGCGGAGACACATGGTAACCGATAAGCCCCGCAGCTCGTACGTGTATTGGCTCATGACGCCGGGGCGGGCTCGAATGCGCGCGCAGGCCGCATGCGCGGCGATACATCGCGCGCCGGCAGGAAGCGCCCGTAGTGCTGTGCCTTGCCCAGATCATCCGGGTATTCCAGGCAGCAGTGATAGGCGATGCGACAGTTGATCATCGTCAGCGCGACCGCTGCATCGTTGCGTTTGACCACTCGCATCGCGGTACTGGCAGGCCAGTTCGAAGTAGGCGTCTACTGCATCCAGGCCGCGCGACTGGCCCAGTTGCTTGAAGTTATTACCGACCAGGCTGGGGGCCAGGCATTCGGTCACCCAGCAATCGGAGAAGTCGCGGTGCCACAGGTCCTTGGTCAGCACGGCCTTTGCCTGCTTCTTGAACAGAGCGCGAAATTCCGGCTCCTTAACCTTGGCATAGGGCTCGTCCGGGTCCTTGAAATTGCGCAGGATCTCGCCGGCACCGAATTCCTCGAAGGCATTCACGTTGAGTCCTTCCAGGCGCAGGATGAAGGGCGCTGGCAAGGTCTGCCAGCGGAAGTGGCCGCGCAACACCCTGTTCGCCAGCCAGCCGGAAAGGCGGGTGAAACGGTGCAGCAGCGGCTGCAGGCGGTAGTCCGGGTCGGGCAGACCGTACTGCGAGGGTTTGCCGACCAGGGCGCGCACCAGCAGACCGTCGACCAGCTGTTTGAGACGCGCGGTAGCTTGATCGCTCCGCCGAAGGTATCGGTGGGTTTGCCGAGGATGAACTTGGGCAGGAAGTGATAGCCACGGCGTACCGAAAGGTCGACCGAGGCGGCGCGATGCACTGCATCGACGGCGATATCGCAGGCCGAGTTGCCGCAGCCGACCACCAGCACCCGTTTGCCGGCGAAGATATCCGCGCTCTTGTAGGCATTCGAATGCAACAACTCTCCGCAGAAATCACCGGGTAGGCGCGGCAGGTTGGGCGTATGCAGGGTGCCGTTGGCGATCAGTACACCGTCGAAACGCCATTCGCCCTGCTCGCCGTTGCGCTCGCTGATCAGTTTCCAGCCATCTTGCTCGCGTTGCACCTGCAGCACGCCGGTGTCGAATTGATAATGCTCGTAGATACGAAACAGTCTGGCGTAGTCGCGAAAGTAACGGCGCATCTCGCTGTGGTGCGGGTAGGGCGCCACCTCGGCGCACATGAGGAACTCGCGGAACTCGGTGGTGCCCTTGGAGGAAATCAGATGCGCCGAGTGATACATGCTGCTGTGCGGGTTATCGATATCCCACAGGCCGCCAACGTCGCTGTGCAGCTCGAAACCGACGAAATCGATACCGTGCTTCTTCAATTGCCGAGTCGTGCACAGGCCCATGGGGCCGGCACCTATGATGGCGTACATGGCGAACCTCGTTATTGTTATGAGTAGTAGCGCAAGTGTTGGAATTATTGCGTGACCGGGGGCGGCTGCTTCAATGACAATCGGCGCCTTTAGCCCGGTTGTTGTGGTACGGGATGTCACTGTGGGAGAGGTATCGATGCCAGGGTTGCCACCAGACGACGAATTGCAGCAGCAGGACGAGGTTCTGCTGGCCGAGGTGCGCGACGCCTTCGGGGTGATCCGTGTGGTGCAGATCGGCGCCTACCGCTTTCTCGAGTTTGGTGATGCCATCGAGCAGAGCTGCGTGTTCCAGGGCGATCCGAGCTGGCTGGAGTACGACTACACCCGCGCCATGCTGCTGGGCGCGCTGTGCCACGATGAGCCGGAAACCGCGCTGTTCCTGGGGCTGGGTGCCGGCAACCTGACCCAGGCCTGCCTGAAGTTCCTGCCGCTGGAGGATGTCGAGGCCATCGAGCTACGACCGGACGTGCCGCGCCTGGCCATGGAGTTTCTCGGGCTCGACGACGACCCACGGCTGACCATTCGCATCGGCGATGCTACCGAGCTGCTCGACAGCGCAGAAACCGCCGACCTGATCTTTCTCGACCTGTACACCGACCAGGGGCCGGGCGCCGGGCATCTGGCCTGGCGCTTTCTCGAGCGCTGCCGCGAAAAACTCAACCCGGGTGGCTGGCTGATCATCAACCAATGGGCAGGCAACGACGGCAAGCCGCTTGGCGCGGCACTGCTGCGCGGCCTTTATCATCGACACTATTGGGAGTGCCCGGTGAAGGAGGGCAACGTGGTACTGCTGATCCCGGCCGACCTCGAGCAGCGCTTGAACATGGGCTGCCTGCAAATGCGCGCGGGCGAGCTGGCGCCGCGTCTGGGTTACTCGCTGCAACCACTGATCGAAGCACTGCGACCGGCCAGCTAATGCGCCGTTGAGCGGTTGGATGCAGATGGATCGATAAAAACCAGCACCCGAGTCAGGATTTTCAGGTATAGTGCGCGCCGGCCAATTTTCTGGCCACGTTCAGGTAGTGCAACTCGCCCGGGGGAATTGACCTCCGGCAGCCAGTCCCCCAGCGGACTATCCTTGACGATTCACTTTCACCACGTTTTCGCAAAACCCCGCCGACCAGGCTGCCAGGGTGACCCAAAAGGTCTTGCACGGCATGCGCAGCTTTGGAACATGGGTCTTTGCGGATGCACTTGAGGCAGACCCATGACCCAGGAAATCGGCGGCTTCGCCGCGCTCGGACTTCACCCCAATATTCTCGCCGCTCTGACCGCCGTCGGTTACGAAGAGCCGTCTCCCATCCAGTCGCAGGCCATTCCGGTGATCCTCGCCGGCCAGGACATGATCGGCCAGGCCCAAACCGGCACTGGCAAGACCGCAGCCTTCGCGTTGCCGATCCTGTCAAAAATCGACCCGACCAAGCGTGAACCACAGGCGCTGATTCTGGCGCCGACCCGCGAGCTGGCCCTGCAGGTCGCTACCGCCTTCGAAACCTATTCCAAGCAGATGCCTGGCCTGAACGTCGTGGCTGTCTACGGTGGTGCACCGATGGGTCCGCAGCTCAAGGCCATTCGCCAGGGCGCCCAGGTCATCGTCGCTACGCCGGGCCGTCTGGTTGACCACCTGCGTCGTGACGAGAAAGTGCTGTCCACCATCCAGCACCTGGTACTCGACGAAGCCGACGAAATGCTTAAGCTGGGCTTCATGGATGACCTCGAGGTGATCTTCGAAGCCATGCCGGAAAGCCGCCAGAGCGTGCTGTTCTCCGCCACGCTGCCGCATTCGATCCGTGCCATCGCCGAGAAGCACCTGCGCGAACCGCAACACGTCAAGATCGCGGCCAAGACCCAGACCGTCTCGCGTATCGAGCAGGCGCACCTGATGATCCATGCCGATCAGAAGACCAACGCCGTGCTGCGCCTGCTGGAAGTCGAGGATTTTGACGCGCTGATCGCTTTCGTTCGCACCAAGCAGGCCACTCTGGACCTGGCTTCCGCGCTGGAAGCCAAAGGCTTCAAGGCCGCTGCGCTGAACGGCGACATTGCCCAGAACCAGCGTGAGCGCGTGATCGAGTCGCTCAAGGATGGTCGTCTGGACATCGTCGTCGCGACTGACGTTGCTGCTCGTGGTATCGACGTACCGCGCATCACCCACGTGTTCAACGTCGACATGCCGTACGACCCGGAGTCCTACGTACACCGTATCGGCCGTACCGGCCGCGCCGGTCGCGATGGCCGTGCGCTGCTGCTGGTAACCCCGCGTGAGCGCCGCATGCTGCAGGTGATCGAGCGTGTCACCGGGCAGAAGGTCGGCGAGGTCAAGCTGCCGAACGCCCAGCAGGTGCTTGATGCACGCATCAAGAAGCTCACCAGCAGCCTGGCGCCGCTGGTGGCCGATGCCGAAGCCAGCCATGGCGATCTGCTCGATCGCCTGACTGCCGATATCGGTTGCAGCCCGCGCGCCCTGGCCGCTGCGCTGCTGAAAAAGGCCACTAATGGCCAGGCACTGGATCTGGCCAGCGTCGAGCGCGAGCAGCCGCTGGTGCCGGGCGTCGGTGGCGCACCACGTGAGCGCCGCGAGCGTGATGGCGAGCGCTCCGAGCGTAGCGGTGGCGAGCGCGGCGAATACCGCGAGCGCCGTGCGCCGTTGCCGCTGACCGAAGGCCGCGTGCGTTGCCGCACGGCCCTGGGGACGCGCGACGGCATCGCCGCCAAGAACCTGCTCGGCGCCATCCTCAACGAAGGCGGCCTGGCCCGTGAAGCCATTGGCCGTATCCAGATCCGCGAGACCTTCAGCCTGGTCGAGCTGCCGGAAGATGGCCTGGATCGTCTGCTCGGCAAGTTGAAAGACACCCGCGTCGCTGGTAAGGCGCTGAAGCTGCGTCGCTATCGCGAGGATTGATCCAGCCGGCTGATTGCCGAGGATCAAAAAACGCCGCGCCCCTCACAGGGCGCGGCGTTTTTGTGTGTGCGCTGGCCGCACGGGCTGCCGAACGCCGGCGCCTGAAAGCAAAACGCCCCGAACCAGTCGGGGCGTTTGCGTCGTTCTCGCTGCGATCAGGCGCGGCGGCGGAACAGGGGCAGCGGTTGGTCTGCCGACGCCTGGTAGACCTCACTGTAATCCTCGAAGGCCTTCAGTGCATCGTACGGATCCTTGTCGGCACGCAGGGCGAAGGCATCGAAGCCGACACGCCTGAGGGCGAACAGCTGGTCGCGCAGCACGTCGCCAATGGCGCGTACTTCGCCCTTGTAGCCGTAACGGGTGCGCAGCAGGTAGGCCGTGGAGGAATGACGGCCATCGGTGAAGGCCGGGAATTCCAGGGCGATGACCTGAAAATGCGCCAGGTCATCGGCGATTTCCTCGATCTCGTCACTGGCCTCAAGCCAAACGCCGAGGCCACCGTCGCGAGCCTTTAGGGCATGAGCATGCTCGCGCCACAGGGCCAACGGGACGATGATGTCATCGCAGTTGGGAATGACGTCCAGGGTCACGTCCTTGGCCAGCAGGTGCCAGGTTTCGTCGACCACCTGACCGTTCTTAATGATTCGCTGCATAGACGCGCTCCTTAAACGGGTCGATACCGATGCGACGGTAGGTATCGAGGAAGCTTTCTTCTTCGGTGCGTTGCTCGACGTAGACCTTGATGATCTTATCGATCACATCGGCCATGTCCGCCTCGGCGAAGGATGGGCCGAGGATCTGCGCCAGGCTGGCGTCACGGCCGGCGCTGCCGCCGAGCGATACCTGATAGAACTCCTGGCCTTTCTTGTCGACGCCGAGGATGCCGATGTGGCCGACGTGGTGGTGGCCGCAGGCGTTCATGCAGCCGGAAATGTTCAGGTCGATGTCGCCGATGTCGAACAGGTAGTCCAGATCATCGAAACGACGCTGGATGGCTTCGGCGATCGGGATCGACTTGGCGTTGGCCAGCGAGCAGAAGTCGCCGCCCGGGCAGCAGATGATGTCGGTCAGCAGGCCCACGTTCGGCGTGGCGAAGCCTTGTTCGCGCAGCTCACCCCACAGGGTCAGCAGCTGACGCTGCTCGACGTCGGCGAGGATGATGTTCTGGTTATGGCTGTTACGCACCTCGCCGAAGCTGTAGCGATCGGCCAGATCGGCGATGGCATCGAGCTGCTTGTCGGTGACGTCGCCCGGCGCTACGCCAGTTGGCTTGAGCGACAGGGTCACGGCCACGTAGCCAGGCTTCTTGTGGGCGAAGGTGTTGCGCTGGCGCCAGCGGGCGAAGCCAGGATGCTCGGCGTCCTGCCGGGCGAGCAGGGCATCTTCGTCCTGCAGGGGCAGATAGGCCGGATCAACGAAGTGTGCGGCAACGCGGGCGACTTCGGCTTCGGTCAGGGTGGT
Organism: Ectopseudomonas oleovorans; assembly: GCF_029845265.1. Taxonomy (NCBI): domain Bacteria; kingdom Pseudomonadati; phylum Pseudomonadota; class Gammaproteobacteria; order Pseudomonadales; family Pseudomonadaceae; genus Ectopseudomonas; species Ectopseudomonas oleovorans. Next base: position 59,809 of record NZ_JAOCLK010000013.1, on the reverse strand, counting down.
CGGGCCATCCTTGAGGTGCGCCCATTCGGCGTTCACGCGCTCGGCGAACACCTCGGGGGTCAGCGCCTTGACCAGAATCTTGATGCGCGCCTTGTACTTGTTATCGCGACGGCCATAGCGGTTGTACACGCGCAGGATGGCGTCGAGATAACTGATCAGGTGCTGCCAGGGCAGGAATTCGTTGATGAAGCTGCCGACGATCGGGGTACGCCCCAGGCCGCCGCCGACGGAAACACGGAAGCCCAGCTCGCCGGCCTCGTTCTTCACTGCTTCCAGGCCGATGTCATGCACTTCGATGACGGCGCGGTCGCTCACGGCGCCGTTGACGGCGATCTTGAACTTGCGCGGCAAGTGGCTGAATTCGGGATGAAAGGTCGACCACTGACGGATGATTTCGCACCAGGGGCGCGGATCGACGATCTCGTCCTTGGCCACACCGGCGAACTGGTCGGTGGTGGTGTTGCGGATGCAGTTGCCGCTGGTCTGGATGGCGTGCATCTGCACGGTGGCCAGCTCGGCAAGAATCTCCGGCACGTCTTCCAGCTCCGGCCAGTTGAACTGCACGTTCTGCCGGGTGCTGATGTGCGCGTAGCCCTTGTCGTAATCGCGGGCGATGCGCGCAAGCGCACGAACCTGAGCGGACGACAGCAGGCCGTAGGGCACGGCGACGCGCAGCATGGGCGCGTAACGCTGGATATACAGACCGTTCTGCAGGCGCAGCGGACGGAATTCCTCGCCGCTCAGCTCTCCGGCGAGGTAGCGGCGGGTTTGATCGCGGAACTGCTTGACGCGATCCTCGACGATCTTTTGATCGTACTGGTCATATACGTACATGAAGGGTCCTGTTTTCAGGCTACTTACTGCCAATCAGCGCGCACGGCCGCGCACTCCCCGAGGAGCCGGGGCACGATACCAGCTCAGGTTTATGCGTAAAAGTGATGTTTGAATATATAAACCTTGGTTTAGGGAATAAGACCGCCCCAGAGCATAACCATATGGTTTGAGCGAAGGCCAAGGCTGGTCTTAAATGCAGTGTGCATCACCCAAAAGCACAAGAAGAGGGGGGGAACCATGACCGAGCACACTGAAGTGGAAAGTTCCGACAGCGTTATCGATGCTTGGGCGATCTTTTGCCTGATCCTGATTGCGGTAGGTACGGCGGTCTTCTGGGTCAGCGGACAGTGAGGGCGAAGGCCGACACGCATTAGCGGTCGGCCTTTTGCCATTAACACCTTATACTGCGCCCCGATTATCGAGGAGGGGCGATGTGAGCAGGTGGATGCTGGGTCTGGGACTGTTGTTTTGCTGCGCGTTGGCGTCGGCACAACCGCGCGTGCCGACCATGGTTTTTCTCAACCCTGGCTACGCCAATGAGCGTTTCTGGAGCGATTACAGCCGCTACATGCAGGATGCCGCTGGAGACCTGGGCGTCGAGCTGGAGGTGCTGTACGGCGAGCGCGATCCTGAACGTATGCTGCGCAATGCCCAGCAGGTTTTTGCGGGTAAGCACCCCGATTATCTGATCTTCACCAATGAACTGTTCCTGGGGCCGGCATTGCTGCGCTTGTTCGAAAACAGCGATGCCAGGCTGTTTGCCCTGCACAGCACCTTGACCGAAGAGCAGCAGGCCCTTATCGGTGGCAGCCGCGAGTACCACCGAAACTGGATAGGTAGCCTGGTGCCCAACGATGAGGAGGCCGGTTATCTGATGGCGCGTGAGCTGATCGCCCTGACCCGTGGCAAACCTGCCGAGTTGCTGGCGTTTTCCGGGGTCAACCGTACGCCTTCGTCGACTCTGCGTCAGGCCGGCTTGCAGCGTGCCTTGAGTGAAGCACCGCATATCAAGCTGATGCAGGCGGTTCATGGTGAGTGGCGGGAACAGCGGGCATACGAGCAGGCGATTGGTCTATTGCCGCGTTATCCGGCGGTCAGCCTGATCTGGTCTGCTAATGATGAAATGGCCTTTGGGGTATTGCGTGCAGCCAATGAGCTGGGCAGACCCCTGCATTACACGGCCCTGAACAACTCGGAGCGCGTGCTAAAGGCGCGTATCGACGGACGTATCGATATTTTGGCCAGTGGTCACTTTCTTTTGGGCGCCTGCGCTTTGGTGATGCTCAGCGACCACGCGCGGGGGCTGGATTTCGCCGAGCGTGGCGGCAAGGATCAGGTGGCGTCGCTGTTGCGTACTGTCGACAGGGCGCAGTCAAAGCAATTGCTCGAACGCCTTGCACAGCCGGATATTGGTATGGACTTTCGCCAGTTCAGCATGCTGTCGCAGCCTCAGCGTCAGCGTTACCAGTGCTCGATTGCCTCCCTGCTGGAGTGATCAGCCAGTCGCCAGGTGCAGGATCAGCTTCACCACGCCCAGCAATACAACCACGAACAACGTGGTGAACAGCACGCCGAGCAGAATGAAATGGCTGGGCTTGCCGCGGCTGAAATCGCGGCTGCGATTTTTCCCGCTCTGCACGCCGAGCGCAGCCGCCAGCACGCTTTGCAGCATTTCTCGCAGGGTCAGAGGCGCTTGGGGGTCTTTGTCCTGATCGGTCATGGTCGGTCTCTCCTTTGATCCTGCAAGCATAGACTTTGTTGTGCATTCGCCATCCTGAAAAACAAAACGCCGCAGACCTTTGCAGGTTGCGGCGTTTTCTATTGTGCTGAATCGCTCTGCGGCAGGAGCCTCAGACCTTGAAGCGCCCCAGCAGACGATCCTGCTGGCCGACCTGTTCCACCATCGAGGCGCACTGCCGGACCTGTTGCTCGGCACCGCCAGCCAGCTCGTGGCTGATGTCGCGGATGTTGGTGGTGTTGCGGTTGATTTCTTCGGTGGTCGCGCTCTGCTCTTCGGCTGCGGTGGCGATCTGCAGGTTCATGTCGTTGATGCGGGTGATCGCCTCACGGATGCGGCCGAGCATGTCGTTGGCTGCGATTGCGTCCTCGGCGGTCTTGCTGGCGGTATCGCGGCTCTGTTGCATGCGGCTTTCGGCCTGGCGCAAACCACCCGCGGACCTTTCGTCGTTGCTGGTGATCGCCAGGCGGCGCGTCAGGTCACCTTCGCCGCTGTTGATCTCACGCAACGAGGTGCTGAGCAGGCTCAGTGGTTTGAGCAGGCTGTTCATCAGTAGGCCCAGCACCACGAGGCTGATGGCCACGCCGACCACGGTACCGACCACGGCAAGCCAGGTCAGGCGGTTGGCTTCGGCCATCACCACGCCGATGTACCAGTCCATGCCAAGCAGGTTGGGTAGCGGGGTGAAGGAGACCAGCAGGTTCTTGCCGCTGGCCTCGACTTCGTGCAGTTCCTTGCTCAGCGCCGGGCTCTGGCCGTCGAACAGTTCGCTGTAGGACTTGCCGTTGTACTCGGCATTGGGGTGGGAAATGATATTGCCCGAGCGGCTGAGCAGGAAGGCATAGCCGGCGCCATTGAAGTCCAGGGTGTTGATCGCATCGGCCACCGATTGCAGGCGGATATCGCCACCGAACACGCCGAGAAACTGACCCGCGTCGCTGATCCGGGCGACAGCAGAGATGAGGATTTCATTGGTGGTGGAGTCGACGTAGAGTCCGGTCTGCACTGCCTGGTTGCCAGCCTTGCCGGTCGCATACCAGGGGCGTTTACGGCCGTCCCAGTCGGCGCTGGGTTTCCAGTCGTCGCTGTTCTTGATTGGCTTGCCGTCCGCTTCCAGCGCACAGTGGCGCATCGAATACACGCTGATTTTCTTCAGGGCTGTAGCTGCTGTCGATGGTTTGCGACATCAGGTCAATCAGACGCAGTTTGGCGTTTAGCCAATTCTCGATCTGTCTGGCCAGGGCATTGCTCGATTCGACCTGACTGCGCAGGGTGTCGCGGACCTAGCTGACCTGGGATAGCGACAGCAGGCTGGTGGTAAGGAACAGCACGGTAGCGGCCGCGATACCGACCTTGTGGGCGATTTTCATGAATGGGCTCCTGGGCACCAAGACGACGGGGCTGCATCCATGCAAGGCAGTTGTCTGCAAGGCAAATACAGTGCTGGCTTTCGCCAGCGGGACGTGTGGTCTCTCTGTACGCTTTTGTATCGGCTCTTGGTGCTGTTCTTGAGCCTCAGCCGCGCTTTCTGTGCAAGCGACTGGTATTGACCGCATCCACTGCGCGGGCGCGCAGTTGACCGCAACCGCCGTCGACATCCTGGCCGGCCGAATTGCGCACCTTGGTCAGCACGCCACGGCTGTGCAGATAACGCACCATCTCGACGATGCGCTTGCCTTCGGGACGCTGGTAGTCGTCGGCTTCCAGGCTGTTGTAGGGGATCAGGTTGAGCACGGCGAACTTGCCCTTGAACAGGCGCAGGATGTTGTCCATCTCTTCCTGGCTGTCGTTGATGCCCTTGAGCAGGGTCCACTGGTACTGGATCGGGTAGTCGATGGTGCGCGCGTAGGCTTCGCCCAGTTCCACCAGCTCTTCAGGATCGATGCGCGGCGCCTTGGGCAGCAGGCGTTGGCGCAGCTCGGCGTCAGTGGTATGCAGCGACAGCGCCAGGGCAGGGCGCACGCGTTGCTTGGGCAGACGCTCGAACACCCGCGGGTCACCAACGGTGGAGAACACCAGATTGCGCTGCCCGATGCCGCCCTCGGTGCCAAGCAGATCGATGGCCTCAAGCACGTTGTCGAGATTGTGCGCCGGCTCGCCCATGCCCATGAATACCACTTTCTTCACCGGACGAAAGCGCCGCCCCAGGGCGACCTGGGCGACCATCTCGGCGCTGCTGAGCTGGCGCAGCAGGCCGCTCTTGCCGGTCATGCAGAACACACAGGCAACGGCGCAGCCCACCTGGCTGGAGATGCACAGGCCATCACGTGGCAACAGTACGCTTTCCACCATCTGTTTGTCCGCCAGCTCCACCAACAGGCGAGCCGAGCCATCTGCGCCGGGATGCTCGGAGCGCAGCCGGGCCAGTGCGTCTAGTTCGCTGGCGATGGTCGGCAGTGCTTCACGTACCGTCAGGGGCAGGAAGTTCTCGGTCTTCTGATGCTTGGTGCCGGTGTCCAACGGCTTGCCCTGCAGCCAGGCACGGGTAATGCGCCCGATATGCTGGGGTTTGGCGCCAAGGTCGGCGAGGCGTTGGTTGAGTTCGGTGAGCTGCATGGGGCGCGCATGCTATCACTTGGCCGTGGCAGCGACCACGTCGAAGCGCAGTACGCCGATCATCTGCCCGGCTTCGGTGACGACCCGCACCTGCCAGCGGCCTTCGGGGGAGGCCGGGAAGTTGAGTTTGTGCGTCCAGGCGCGATAGCCCTCCTTGCGCCCGCCGTTGATGTCCAGCGCAATGCGGTCGACTTCCCGGCCGTTGTGCTGCCAGACGTGGTAGATGCGTTCGTTGAGGCCGCGTGGGGCGTTGATCGAGGTGTAGGCGTAAAGCCCATCATCGCGCAGCTGTTCCGGGCTGATCTGTTGCAGGCTATCGCCTGGCATGCGTTGTTCGCCATCGAAGCGATCGCTGATCGCCACCTCGGTCAGCCATAGCGTTGCCGGCGGCACCCAGGCCCGCGCTAGCCAGCCGGCGCTGGCCATCGCCAGAGGCAAGGCGGCCAGCAGCACAATGCGTCGCCAGCCGGTGAAGCCGATCAGGCCGGGCAGGCTCGGCAGCGCCAGCAGCGTGGCGATCAGCAGGGCAATGCGGTAGGTCTGCGGGGTGCTGAGGTGAAAGATGATCGGCAGCGCGGTCAGCATCACCGCGAACAGCGCCAGGCTGTGAAAGATCAACAGCAACCAGCGCCTGGGCGCCAGCCAGCGGTAGTAGATCGGGTCGGTGATAGAGGCCAGGGCGGCGAGCGCCAGCAGGCCGCTGAACAGTAACTGCCCACTGTTCCAGGTGGTGGTGATGAAGAAGAACGGCAAGACGAAGAACAGACTTTCCTGGTGGATCATCTGTGTGCCGTAGCGCAGCAGCGGCAACGGCAATTCGAAGCCGAAGCGCCGGGCAATGCGCTCGCGCAGCAGGTTCTCCAGAATCAGCCAGACCCAACTGACCAGCAATACCACGCCCAACACCTTGGCCAGGTGCGCCTGGCGGTCGACCAGGAGAAAACTGGCCACGCCCGAGCAGAAGCCGAACAGGGCGACCAGACCTGGGTAACGGCGCAGCAGGGCGATCAGCGTGGGGATGCGGTCGAGTACGACTTTCATGGCAGCGACAAATGGCAGTGTTGGGCGCGCATCCTAGGTAGCGCGAGCCTTGGCTGCAAGCGAGTCGTCAGCTGCGCTGGCGGTGCCGGGCCGCTTGCGGCACTATTGCGCCCCCGTTTCACCACCGAGTCCGAAAACGATGAAATTCATCCATCAACGCGAGCATCTGGAAGAGGGCGATCTGGTGGTCATCCAGTGCTCGCAGCCCTGCAACATCCGCCTGATGAACGATGCCAACTTTCGCGCATTCAGGAACCGTGGCCGGCACAGTTACCACGGCGGCGCCTTCATCAAGTTCCCGGCGAAGATCCGCGTGCCCTCCAGTGGTTTCTGGAACATCACGCTGGATACCGTCAGTCGTCGTGCGGTGAGCGTGACGCGCAAGCCGCAGATGGAGTACAGCATCAAGATCGTCCGTCGCCCGGGCGCCTGATGCTTGCCGCTGCAGGTGAAGAAAAAAGCTAAACGCTGACAGCCAGGCCGAGGTCACAACTGGTGAGCCTCGAAAAAGGAGAGTCAGCATGCTGAAGTTTCTGGGCGGTACCGTCGGTATCATTTTCATCATCGGCCTGATCGTGGTGGTGGGATTGCTCTCACTGATCTTCTAGCCAATGAATGGCCCCGCTGCGTGCAGCGGGGCTGATCGCATTCAGAGCCTCTTGCGCTGGTTGCCCTGGTGCTGCTCGCAGGTCATGAAGCCCTTGCTGTCGACCCGGCCGTTGACGTCGAAGTCCACGTAATAGGGCTGTTCCAGGCCGTCGACATTCAGCACATAGTTGTTGCAGGTGCCGCCTGTGACGCTGTTGCGCACGTCCGAAGAGGGTGGCCCACCGAGGGTGCGTACCTGTTCCTGAGTCATGCCGTGGTCGACCTGCTTGACCAGTGGCTCATTGCGGAAAGTCAGGTAATCGGCCGGGTTCTCGAAGGTCGAGCAACCGCTCACCGCGGCCGCTACGGCCAGTACTGCAAGGCTGTGCTTGTACATGTCATCGCTCCGTCGATTGAGCCGAAATGGCTCGACATGTTTTGGAGCCGCGCCCGTGCATGAGAGTTCGAGTTTTTCGATGATCGGCGCTAGTCGCGCCTCGTTCGTCGCTGCATGAATGAAAAGAGCCCGCGATTGCGGGCTCTTTCGCATCAGTCGTCGTAGCCCAGGTTAGGCATCAGCCAGCGTTCGCTGACGGCGATGTCCTGACCCTTGCGCTTGCTGTACTGCTCGATCTGATCCTTGTCCACCTTGCCCACGGCGAAGTACTGCGCCTCGGGGTGGGCGAAGTACCAGCCGGACACTGCTGCCGCCGGGAACATGGCGTAGTGCTCGGTGAGGAACACGCCGCTCTTGCCGGCCTTGTGGTAGTCAGCTTCGGGGTCGAGCAGCTTGAACAGTGTGGCTTTCTCGGTGTGATCCGGGCAGGCCGGGTAGCCCGGGGCAGGGCGGATGCCCTTGTACTGCTCGCGGATCAGCGCTTCGTTGTCCAGTTGCTCATCCCTGGCGTAACCCCAGTAGTCCTTGCGCACACGTTCGTGCAGCCACTCGGCACAGGCCTCGGCCAGGCGGTCGGCCAGAGCCTTGACCATGATCGAGTTGTAGTCGTCGCCCTTGGCCTCGTAGGCCTTGGCCAGCTCCTCGGCACCGATGCCAGCGGTGGTGATGAAGCCGCCTATGTAGTCGGTTACGCCGCTTTCCTTCGGCGCGACAAAGTCGGCCAGCGACAGGTTCGGCTTGCCGTCGGGCTTGATGGTCTGCTGGCGCAGGTGGTGCAGGGTGGCCAGGGGCTTGCCGTCGCTACCATAGACTTCGATGTCGTCATGGGCGACCTGGTTGGCCGGCCAGAAGCCGAATACCGCGCGGGCCTTGATCAGTTTCTCGTCAATCAGCTTTTTCAGCATCGCCTGGGCATCGGCGAACAACGCGGTGGCGGCTTCGCCGACCACTTCGTCGGTGAGGATGCGTGGGTACTTGCCAGCCAAGTCCCAGGAGATGAAGAAGGGCGTCCAGTCGATGTACTCGGCCAGGGTCGCCAGGTCGATGTCGTCCAGCACCTGGGCACCGGTGAAGCTCGGCTTGGGCGCGACGTAGCCGTTCCAGTCGAAGGCCGGCTTGTTGGCGATGGCGTCGGCATAGCCCAGGCGCTCGGTGCGCGAGGCGCGGGCCGAGGTACGCTCGCGCACCACCACGTATTCCTCGCGGGTCTTGCGCACGAAGTCGGCCTTCAGCTCCTTGGACAGCAGCTGGGTGGCCACGCCCACGGCGCGCGAGGCGTCGGTCACGTAGACCACCGCGTCGTTGCTGTACTGCGGGTCGATCTTCACCGCGGTGTGAGCCTTGGAGGTGGTGGCGCCGCCGATCATCAGTGGCAGGTTAAAGCCCTGGCGCTGCATTTCCTTGGCGACATGCACCATCTCGTCCAGCGACGGAGTGATCAGGCCGGACAGGCCGATGATGTCGCACTTCTCGGCGATCGCGGTCTGCAGGATCTTCTCCGTCGGCACCATCACGCCGAGGTCGACGATGTCGTAGCCGTTACAGCCCAGCACCACGCCGACGATGTTCTTGCCGATATCGTGTACGTCGCCCTTGACCGTGGCCATGAGGATCTTGCCCTTGGCTTCCGGTTTGTCGCCTTTCTCCGCTTCGATGAAGGGAATCAGGTGGGCAACGGCCTGCTTCATAACGCGGGCAGACTTGACCACCTGGGGCAGGAACATCTTGCCCGAGCCGAACAGGTCGCCGACCACATTCATGCCGCTCATCAGCGGGCCTTCGATGACCTCGATGGGGCGCGCGCATTGCTGGCGGCATTCTTCGGTATCTTCGACGATGAAGGCGGTGATGCCCTTGACCAGGGCATGCTCCAGGCGCTTGCCGACCGGTAGCGAACGCCATTCTTCGTTTTCCACTTCCTTGACCGCGCCGTCGCCTTTGTACTTGTCGGCGATGGCCAGCAGGGCTTCGGTGGCGTTGGGGTTGCGGTTGAGCACCACGTCTTCGACGGCGTTGCGCAGCTCTTTCGGGATCTCGTCGTAGATTTCCAGTTGGCCGGCGTTGACGATGCCCATGGTCAGGCCGTTCTGGATCGCGTAGTAGAGAAATACCGAGTGGATCGCCTCACGTACCGGGTTGTTGCCGCGGAACGAGAAGGACACGTTGGAGACGCCGCCTGAGCTCAGCGCATAGGGCAGGTTGTCGCGAATGAAGGCGCAGGCTTCGATGAAGTCCACGGCGTAGTTGTTGTGCTCCTCGATACCGGTGGCGACGGCGAAGATGTTCGGGTCGAAGATGATGTCTTCCGGCGGGAAGCCCACTTCGTTGACCAGAATGTCGTAGCTGCGCTGGCAGATTTCCTTCTTGCGCGCGGCGGTGTCGGCCTGGCCGACCTCGTCGAAGGCCATCACCACCACCGCGGCGCCGTAGCGCTTGCACAGTTTGGCGTGGTGCTTGAACTGCTCGACGCCTTCCTTCATCGAGATCGAGTTGACGATGCCCTTGCCCTGGATGCACTTCAGGCCGGCTTCGATCACTTCCCATTTCGAAGAGTCGATCATGATCGGCACGCGCGAGATGTCCGGCTCGCCGGCGATCAGGTTGAGGAACCTGACCATGGCGGCCTTGGAGTCGAGCATGCCTTCGTCCATGTTGATGTCGATCACCTGAGCGCCGGCTTCCACCTGCTGCAGGGCGACTTCCAGTGCCTCGGTGTAGTTCTCCTCGCGGATCAAGCGGGCGAACTTGGCCGAGCCGGTGATGTTGGTACGCTCGCCGACGTTAACGAACAGCGAGTTGCGGTCGATGGTGAAGGGCTCGAGGCCCGACAGGCGGCAGGCCTTGGGAATGTCCGGAATGGCGCGGGGTTGGTACTTGGCGACCGCCTCGGCAATCGCCTGTATATGCCCCGGCGTGGTACCGCAGCAACCGCCGATGATGTTGAGAAAGCCGCTGGCTGCGAACTCTTCGACCACCGCAGCCATCTCGGCAGGCGATTCGTCGTACTCGCCGAAGGCGTTGGGCAGGCCGGCGTTGGGGTGCGCAGAGACGTGGGTGTCTGCCTTGTTCGACAGTTCTTCCAGGTAAGGGCGCAGGTCTTTGGCGCCAAGGGCACAGTTCAGACCGACGGAGATGGGGTTGGCGTGGCGCACCGAGTTCCAGAACGCCTCGGTGGTCTGTCCGGACAGGGTACGGCCGGAGGCGTCGGTGATGGTGCCGGAAATCATGATCGGCAACTCGACGCCGTCTTCATCGAACACTTGCTGCACGGCGAAGATCGCCGCCTTGGCGTTGAGGGTGTCGAAGATGGTCTCGATCAGGATCAGGTCGGCGCCACCGGCGATCAGGCCGCGAGTGGCCTCGGTGTAGTTGTCTACCAGTTCATCGAAGGTAACGTTGCGGTAGCCGGGATCGTTAACGTCAGGGGAAATCGAGCAGGTGCGGCTGGTCGGGCCAAGCACGCCGGCGACGAAACGCGGGCGATCCGGGGTTTCCAGGGTCTTGGCGTCGGCCACTTCACGGGCTACCCGGGCACCGGCGACGTTCAGCTCATAGGCCAGGCCTTCCATGCCATAGTCGGCCTGGGATATTTGGGTGGCATTGAAGGTATTGGTTTCCAGAATGTCGGCGCCGGCATCCAGGTAGGCTTTCTCGATGGCAGCGATGATCTGCGGCTGGGTCAGCAGCAGCAGGTCGTTGTTGCCTTTGACGTCGCTCGGCCAGTCGGCGAAGCGCTCGCCGCGGTAGTCGGCCTCTTCCAGCTTGTAGCTCTGGATCATGGTGCCCATGCCGCCATCGAGGATCAGGATGCGCTCCTTCAGGGCTTGCTGGAGGGCTTGGAGGCGGGCGCTGCGATCGGACATGAGAACTACCTGAGCAAAGCAGAAACAAAGGTGGGCGATGATAGCAAAGCTGCAGGGTTCTGGAGCACTAGCGGGCTTTTCATGAATTTCATTCATGTTGCTGGAGGCGCCGTCTCGTTAGAATTGCCAGCATCGCACTCAAGGACGTGGTCATGCTCAAGCCCGCTGCTCTGTTTCTTCTTTTTTTCGCAGCTGGCCTGGCCCGTGCGGAAGCGATTTCCTATGTCGATGACGTCCAACCGATCCTCACCCACAAGTGCGTGGCCTGCCATACCTGCTATGACGCGCCGTGCCAGCTCAATCTGGGCAGTGGCGAAGGCATTGCGCGCGGCGCCAGCAAGCAACTGGTGTACGACGGTACGCGCAGCAAGGCGCAAGCGACCACTCGGCTTTATCTGGATGCACAGGGCGAGACGGCCTGGCGCCAGCGCGACTTTCATTCGGTGCTCGATGGCGGCAACGGCCAGGCTGCGCTGATCAAGCGCATGCTGGAGCTGGGTCGCAGCCAACCGCTCGAGCCCAATGCCAAGCTCCCTGACAACCTCGACATAGCCATCACCCGCAGCAACAGCTGCCCATTGCCGGGTGAATTCGCCGCCTATGCGCAGAAGAATCCCCATGGCGGCATGCCGTTCGCCGTGACGGGGCTGAACGATGACGAGTACGCCACCCTGGAACAGTGGCTGGCCCAGGGTGCGCCGGTCGCCGAACAGGCGCTCAAGCCCAGTGCAGTCGAGTTGCGCCAGGTGGAGCAGTGGGAAAATTTCATGAACGCGCCCGGTGTGCGGCAGGATCTGGTGTCGCGCTGGCTCTACGAGCACCTGTTCCTCGCGCATTTGCACTTCGAGGGCGGTGAGCCTGGGCACTTCTTCCAGATGGTCCGTTCGCGTACCCCCAGCGGCAAACCCATCGATCCTATCGCCACGCGCCGCCCCAACGACGATCCGGGCACCGAGTTCTACTACCGGCTATGGCCGATCCAGGGCGTGATCGTGCACAAGACGCATATCACCTATCCGTTGGATGACGCCAAGCTGGCGCGGGTCAAGGAGCTGTTCTTCGGCGAAGACTGGGCGCTGGACGCTGTGCCGGGTTACGGCGCACAACGTCGCGCCAACCCCTTCGAAACCTTCGCCGCGATTCCGGCGCGGGCGCGCTATCAGTTCATGCTGGATAACGCCGAGTACTTCGTGCGCACCTTTATCCGTGGTCCGGTGTGCCGCGGGCAGATCGCCACTGACGTGATTCGCGACAACTTCTGGGCCGTGTTCCAGGCGCCGGAGCACGATCTCTACATCACCGATGCCAATTACCAGCGCGAGGCCACGCCGCTGTTGGCCATGCCCGGCCAGTTCGACGATATCGGCGATCTGCTGGGCTTGTGGCGCAACTATCGCGACAAGCGCAACGACTACGAGAACCTGCGCAAGGACGCTTACGCCGACGCACCTCCTGCGGACTGGGCACATATCTGGAGCGGTAATGACAACGCGCTGCTGTCGATCTTCCGCCAGCACGACAGTGCCTCAGTGCGCAAAGGCCTGCTCGGCGAGATCCCGCAGACCCTCTGGTGGATGGATTACCCGCTGCTGGAGCGCACCTACTACCAACTGGTGGTCAACTTCGACGTGTTCGGCAACGTTTCGCACCAGGCGCAGACGCGCCTGTACTTCGACCTGATCCGCAATGGCGCCGAAGTGAACTTCCTGCGCCTGCTGCCGGCGCGATCACGCGAGGCTTACCTGGATGACTGGTATCAGAACAGCGGCAAGTTGAAGATGCTGCTGGACTACACCTCAATCGATCATCGTTCACCGAGCGCCATTGGCCTGACCGGTGACGATCCGAAGAAGCAGTTCGCCGAACAGCTGCTGCAGCGCTATGCCAAGCTCAACGCGCGTCCTGACCCGATCAACCGCTGCACGGGCGCGCAGTGTTATCGCGACGGTTTGCCCAGGGAGCTGCAAGATGTCGAGCAGACGTTGGCGCGCCTGGCCAGTCGTCCGGCGGGCGGCTTGCGGGTGATCGATCAACTGCCAGAAGCGACGATATTGCGGGTAGAGCTGAGCGATGGCTCGCGCGAGATCTACAGCCTGCTGCGCAACCGTGCGCACAGCAACGTGGCGTTCATGCTGGGAGAGGAGCTGCGCTATCAACCGCGCCTGGACACCCTGACCATCTACCCGGAAGTGCTGAGCAGCTATCCGAATTTCCTGTTCACGGTCAAAGCGGGGGAGGTGGATGCCTTCGTCAAGCAGATGGAAGGTGTCAGCGACGCAAAATCCTTCGAGCAAATAGTCGAGCGCTGGGGTGTACGGCGTAGCCACCCTGAATTCTGGCGCTATTTTCACGATCTCGCCGAGCATGTTCGCGAAACCCAGCCGTTGGAGACAGGCGTGCTGGATATGAACCGCTATCAGAACCTCTAAACGCACCGGAGCGCACGTGAAGTGCGCTCCAGATTGCTTGTTGCATGGCGGCTATGGCTGCGATCAATTCCTACTAATTTAGTTGGGCTTTAACCGGGCGGCGCTCTGGCGTACACTGCGCCCATGTTCGCGAGGAGTTGCCATGAGCGCCATCATCATTACCCAAGCTGCCGAAGATTACCTGGCCGAGCTGCTGAGCAAGCAGGATACTCCGGGTATCGGCATCCGAGTTTTCATCACCCAGCCAGGTACGCCTTACGCGGAAACCTGCATTGCCTACTGCAAGCCGGGTGAGCAGAAGCCTGAAGACACCGCCGTTGGCCTGGCCAGTTTCACCGCCTGGATCGATGGCGTCAGTGAGCCTTTCCTGGAAGACGCAGTCGTCGACTACGCCACCGATCGCATGGGCGGCCAGCTGACCATCAAGGCGCCGAACGCCAAGGTGCCGATGGTCAACGAAGACAGTCCGCTCAACGAACGCATCAACTACTACCTGCAGACCGAGATCAATCCCGGCCTGGCCAGCCATGGCGGCCAGGTGACGCTGATCGACGTGGTCGAAGAGGGCATTGCCGTGCTGCAGTTCGGCGGTGGTTGCCAGGGCTGTGGCCAAGCCGATTACACCCTCAAGGAAGGCATCGAGAAAACCCTGCTCGAGCGCATTCCAGAGCTCAAGGGGGTGCGTGACGTGACCGACCACAGCAATCGCGAGAACGCCTACTACTGATAGGCGTCTTGCACATGAAAAAGGGGCGACTGGAGTCGCCCCTTTTTCATTTCAGGCCTTGAGTACACGTTTGCTGGAGGCGGGGAAGCGTTCGAGCTTTTCGGCCGGGCGAATCGGCCGTTTTACCAGTTCGCCACCGCAGTTCGGGCAGCGTAGCGCCAGGATGGATTCGGCGCAGGAGCGGCAGAAGGTGCACTCGAAGGAGCAGATCAAGGCGTCAACACTGGACGCAGGCAGATCGCAGTCGCAGTTCTCGCAGTTGGGGCGCAGTTCAAGCATGGCGCGAGGCTCGGCAAAGTGGGTGATCGCAGCAGTCTGCAATCGCTGGCGGCCAAGCGCAACGGGCAAATCTGGGGGCGCGCAAGGCGCCCCGACGGGGTTTATTCCGGCATGCTCCAAGGTGCCAGGTCAAAACCCTGGCTGCGCAGCTCATCACGGGAGCGCTGCAGCGCGTCTTCCAGCTGTTGCGGGTCGCTGTAGGTGGCGCTGGACAGCTGGGTGCGGCCGAGCAGGCGGGTGTTGGTGCGGTCGATGACGCTGATGCTGACGACGCCGGTGCCGTCCTGCGGAGCCCAGGCCACGCACTGGAACGGGCGGAAGGCACGATCGGCAATCAGCAGGGCTTCGTTAAAACGCAGCGGTGTGTTCATGGGGTCGGTTTCTCCGAGTTGTTCCCAACAATCAATGGCGGCCAACAGGTTATTGATGTTGGCCTTTCAATCTTGTTGATGAACTCAGCAGACCCCTAAGTCACACATGGCTGAAAAAGGTTTTATTACCGGCGTAGTGTGCCTTGATAAAAACTTTTGGCGTCTCGCCGGCTACAACTTTCTACTGCGAAAGTTCCACCTCTGTTTCTTGCGTAACTGGCCGCCCTGCATACTGTTGGCAAGATGCCATCGCGTTGATCATGAAAACTCTGCAATAACCAGTAGGAACAATGCATATAGAGAAATGATCCATGAAGCGTCAAAGTTCTTGCTAGCTTTACGCTTGCGAGCGCCAAATTGTTGTTTTTATTGGAATTACAAAATAATGGCGCCAAGGATGGAGTATGTTGGAGGCTGTTTCCGTCGCATCCCGGCAATTACTGATGCTCGATCCTTTCGATGCATGCGAAGCGCTGCTTCAACCATTGCAGGCCGCTGGCTGGTCAGTGCGGCACTGCACGCCAGAAACGCTCAATGGCCATGCAGGTGATGCACTCCTGCTTCACCTCGATCAGCGACCGAGTCATGCATTGCTCAAACAGCTGCAACTGACGGGACTGGGTTGCATCGTGCTGGCGGATGCCGAGCGATTGAGGCAGATCGGCAGCGAAGAGCTGATCGGCGAATGGTGTTTCTCCGCGCTGACATTGCCGGGGGCAATGTCCCGCTTACTGGAAACCTTGCAACAGGCGCAGGCAGCCACTCGCTTGCGCAGATTGAAAAGCGGACGACAACTGCCGCAGTACTTGGGCAATTGCGGTGCAGCGCGCAGTCTGCGTCGGCAGCTCGATCGCCTGAGTAGTATCGAAGGGCCGCTACTTGTCAGCGGGGAACGTGGTAGCGGCAAACATCTTCTGGCCCGCTTGCTCCATCAGCGCTCATCCTTTGCTGCCCAGGCCATGCGCGCTATCGACTGCGCCGAGCCTCTTGATGAGGCCGCTCTCGCCGCATCGAGCGTTACCAGTGTACTGCTCGAAAACGCTTCCCTGCTTTCTGCGGCTGACCAGCAAAGGTTGCTGGACTACCTGCAGCGCCATCCTCAAGCACATCTATTGACCCTGGACCGAGGCGAGTTGGTGCAGGCACTGCAGCAGGGACGTTTCAGGCGGGATCTGTTTCATCAATTGGCGGCGCAACAGCTACAAACGCCGAATCTGCGCGAATATCCAGGCGACCTGTCGCTGCTGGCCGAGCATTTCGCCAAACAGCACGGGGCGATAATCGGGCGGCATCATCGGCGTTTCAGTGAAGAGGCGATCACCGCCATGATCAGCCATCCCTGGCCAGGCAATGTGCGTGAGCTGCGCAATCGCGTGGTACGCGCCCTGGTGTTGGCTCAAGGTCGGCAGATTCTTGCAGCCGATCTTGGTTTGCGCCCGGCACAAGCGAACATCGATGCTCCGGTCACGCTGGAGGACTACATACGGCGGGCCGAACGCCAGGCGCTCAACGACGTGCTGGGCCGCTACGCCAACAACATGAGCCAGGCCGCGCGCACGCTCGGGATTTCGCGGCCAACCTTCTATCGCTTGCTGCACAAGCATCGTCTGCGCTGAGACGCATGCTGTAACGCTCGAGAAACACTGCTAAGGTGCCCGTCGAACCTATCGACAAGGAGATTTTCATGCACCCGTTCGACGCCGCGAAGCCACCGAAACTGGCCGTGTTGCTGGGTTATGCCGGGCTGGTGCCATTCGTTGGTGGTGCATTGGGAATCTGGGTGATTCCCCTGGGCTGGCGACCTTTCGTATTGGACGCGCTGCTGGATTTTGCTGCGGTGATTCTGGCCTTTATGGGCGCCATTCACTGGGGTTTGGCGATGCGTGCGGAGGAAACCGATGAAAAGGCCAAGCTGCAACTGGGGCTGTCGGTGATTCCGCCCTTGCTGGGCTGGGCCGCATTGGCTGGTGGACTGCCGATTGGCTTGTCCCTGCCGATTTTCCTTTTTGCCTTTATCGGCCTGTACCTGGCAGACATGCACGCAGTACGCGTAGGGCTGGCGCCGCAATGGTATCCGGCCCTGCGTACGCCGTTGACCCTGGTGGTCTGCCTGAGCCTGTTAGTGGCCTGGGTCAGCGTGTTGATTCGCTAAGCCGAGCAGCGTCGCGACTTGCGCCAGCGCAGCCTGGCGCCGCTCATCCCAGCCACCTGACAGTTCGCAGAAACGCTGCCCGTTACCCTGCAGCCAATCCCGGCAGGCCTGATGAAAGGCCTGGCGCTCGACCAACTGAGGCTGGCAACGCTGGCCGTCTTCGACCCAGGGTACGCCTGCGGGGTCGAGTAACAGATGCTGGTCGTAGTGGCGCGCCAGCAACTCGGCCTCCAACCCGTGCGGACAATCGCCGAACAGGCATTGGCTCCAGAGCATGTTGCTCAGCAGGTGCGTGTCGAGAATCAGCAACTGCGGCCTGGTTGCTCGCGCGGCATCCTCCCAGGCCAATTGGCCGCGAGCGATCTCGGCGATGTCGGCGTAGCAGGTATCGCGCTGTTGTTCGTCGATGAAGTGGCGCACGTACTCGCCCACCACCACGCCACCGAAGCGCGCTTGTATTTGCGCTGCCAGCCAGCTCTTGCCGCTGGACTCGGGGCCGGTCAGCACCAGGACTTTCATGACGCGTGCTGCAACGCCGGGTCGCGGCGCCAGGTGAGCCAGCCACTGATGGCCAGGGCGGTGAAGGCCGCGTAGAGACCTGCAGTCAGGTACAGCTCGCTATACAGGAAGAAGGCCACGTAGCAGATATCGACCATTACCCAGAGCGCCCAGCATTGCAGGCGTTTCTGCGCCATCCACAGCTGCGCCACCAGGCTGAAGGCGGTCAGCGCCGAATCCAGCCAGGGCGAGCTGGCATCGGTGTAAGTGGCCATAAGGTAGCCGAGCAACCCGGCACCGAGCGCGCCGCTCAGCAATCCAGTCAGAACGGCGACCACACCCAGGCGGCTGACCTTACGTCCATCGTGGCGGTCGCCGCCACGGGTCCACAGCCACCAACCGTAGAGTTGCAGCGCAGCGAACAACAGTTGCAAGAGCAAGTTGGAATACAGCCGCCAGTCATAGAACAGCCAGGCGTAGAGCAGCACCATGATCAGGCCGATGGGCCAGCACCAGGGGTTCTGTCTGACCGTCAGCCAGACTGCGACGATGCCGAGCCCGGCAGCAACGAGTTCAAGCCAGGACATCTGGCGCCCTCAAATCAGGAAAGGGTGGCGATTGTACTGATGCAGGCGGCTCAGCACACCAGGCTGTCGGCTTGTCGATGGAGCATCAGCAGCTTGCGGGTAATGGTTTGCTGGATGTCGTCACGCTCGAAGCTCGACAGTCGCTCCAGGCGTGCCAGCTGCAGGCGATGCAGGTGGATATAGGGCATCTGCTGGTCGAACTCGCGCAGGTCGCCCTTCATCAGCACCGGCAGGAACAGATCACCGATTTTCTTCTGGTTGCTGATGATCTGCGCCAGGGCTGGTTTGAAGGGCATGGTCTTGGGCGCCGGCCCGCCATCCTTGATCTGGGTGCTGAGCAGGAGCCCAGGTTTGCCCAGAACCTTGCCCGGCAACACGCACAGGCCCGTCTTGCGGATGGCCTGGCTATCGATACCGTGCAGGGTGTCGTGGAATGCGTAGGGATTAGGCAGCACCACCATCTTGCGCCCGAGGTCGGTGGGGAAGTGCAGGCTGTAGTTGGTGTACAGCTGCCCCACCGACTCGGAATAGACGCACAAGCGGTTCTCGAACAGCTTGATGAAACGTTCGGCCAGCTCGCGGCGGGCCATGCTGTCCAGGTCCCAGATCAGGTCCTGATTCTGTGGTCGACTAAAATCGACCTCCTGATGCTGCATGCTGCTCATGGTCGATTCATACGCGGAATTGCCCAAGCAGACGACTGAGCTGGTCGGCCAGCTGTTTCAGGTGCTGGCTGGCCGCGCTCGACTGCTCGGCAGCCTCGGCGGTGTTGTGGGCCAGCGCTGCCGTCTGCGTGACGTTCTGATTGATGTCCTCCACCACGTGGGATTGCTGCAGGGTGGCGCTGGCGATCGAGGCATTGAGCCCGGTCAGGTTGCGGAGCGACTGGGCGATCTGGGCGAGGCTTTCGCCGGCCTGGCTGGCTTGTTCCACAGTCAGTTGGGAGGCGCGACTGCTTTCGTTGATCACCTTGACTGCGGCCTCGGAGTTGCCCTGAAGACGCTCGATCATGCCCTGAATTTCTGCGGTGGAGGTCTGCGTACGTTGCGCCAGCAACCTCACTTCGTCGGCAACCACAGCGAAACCGCGACCCTGCTCACCAGCGCGGGCAGCCTCGATGGCAGCGTTGAGGGCGAGCAGGTTGGTTTGCTCGGCGATGGAGCGGATCACCTCCAGCACGCTGCCGATCTGCGTGCTCTCGCTGGCCAGTGATTGGATCACCTCGACGGCCTTGTCGATGGTGCCCGACAACTGATCGATCTGGCGCAGGCTCGCTTCGATGTTCTGCTGGCCTTGTCTGGCCTGGTCCTCGGCGGTGTGCATCTCGCTGGAGGCGTGCTCGGCGTTCTTCGCCACGTCCTGCACACCGTAGGTCACCTCGTTGACGGCGGTCGCGACCAGCTCCATCTGCTGGGCCTGCTGCTGGCTATGGCGCTGAGCTTCGCTGGAAATATCGCCGAGATTGCCCGCGGCCTGATCCAGCGAGCCGGCCGACTCGAGCATCTGACGGATAACGTGCCGCAGCTTGTCGGTGAAGGCATTGAAGTGGGCGGCCAGTGCGGTGAGTTCATCGCGGCCATGAGTATCGAGATTACGGGTCAGGTCCCCTTCGCCGCTGGCGATGTTGGCCATGGCGTCGACCGCTGCCTGCAGCGGTTGCACGATACTGCGGGTAATGACGACCACCAGCCCCGTCAGCAGCACGGCGATCAGAAAGCCGATGGTGATGGCTTTCAGTGCCTGAGCCTTGAACTCTGCCTGTACATCATCGACATAGACACCGGAGCCAATGATCCAGCCCCAGGGCTGGAACAGCTCGACATAGGAAATCTTCGGTACCGGGTCACTGGCGCCTGGCTTCGGCCAGCGGTAATCGACCTGGCCGGCACCCTGGCTGCGGGTGATGGCGACCATCTCGTTGAACAGCGCCTTGCCGTCCGGGTCCTTGAAGCTGGACAGGCTCTGACCTTCGAGCTTGGGATTGGTCGGGTGCATGACCATCACCGGCGTCTGGTCATTGATCCAGAAATACTCCTGGCCGGCATAACGCAGCCCGCGTATGACCTCCATCGCCTGTTTCTGGGCCTGTTCACGGTCAAGGCTGCCGGCGCTTTCCAGATCATGGAAATACTTGAGGATGCCCGCCACGCTCTGCACCACATGCTCGGTTTTTTCCGATTTGGCGAGGT
Source organism: Ectopseudomonas oleovorans (assembly GCF_029845265.1). Classification (NCBI taxonomy): domain Bacteria; kingdom Pseudomonadati; phylum Pseudomonadota; class Gammaproteobacteria; order Pseudomonadales; family Pseudomonadaceae; genus Ectopseudomonas; species Ectopseudomonas oleovorans. The sequence continues at coordinate 39,560 of NZ_JAOCLK010000013.1, read as the reverse complement.
AAAGATCGCTGTGTATCTGGCGCAACATATAAGCGCCCTGGAGGATCAGCGTCAGGAGGGCAAGCGCCAGAATCAACCACAGGCGACGGCTGATGGGGAGACTGCGTAAATGGTTCATGGGCGAATACCGGATTGTTGTAATTGTCAGCGTCAGGGCAACCCCGAGCAGTACTGGCGATACTGTCGCATCGGAGCATTATTCACGCCAGTTGTCTGATAGCATTTCGGCCGCCAGGCGCAAAACCTGAGTGATTGGCGAGCCAGGCGCTGTTTCTGCCGGGACGCACGCGCAGGAACCTGCGTAGCGTGTTTATGTCCCACGGCGGGCTGTATTGCATATTCGAGTTTACGCGCGGCGAAGTCGTCGTGCTTTGGGGGAGTTGATGGATATCTGGATGGCCTTTCAGGCTCTGATTCTGGGCATTGTGGAAGGGCTGACCGAGTTCTTGCCGATTTCCAGCACCGGGCACCTGATCGTGGTCGGAGACTTGCTAGGTTTCAATGGCCAAACGGCAACCGCGTTTAAGATCATTATCCAGCTTGGCGCCATTCTGGCGGTGATCTGGGAGTTCCGGGCCAAGGTGCTCGGTGTGGTGGTCGGGCTGCCCAATGAGCCCAAGGCCCAGCGTTTCACCTTCAATCTGCTGTTGGCGTTCATTCCGGCCGTGATCTTCGGCCTGGCCTTCGCCGATCTCATCGAGCACTGGCTGTTCAACCCCATTACCGTGGCCATGGCGCTGATCATCGGCGGCATCATCATGCTCTGGGCAGAGAAACGCGATCATACCATCCAGGCCGAAACGGTCGACGACATGGACTGGAAGCTGGCCCTGAAGGTCGGTTTCGCCCAGTGCCTGGCGCTGATTCCAGGTACGTCGCGTTCGGGCGCTACCATCATCGGCGGCCTGGTCTTCGGGTTGTCGCGCAAGGCCGCGACCGAGTTTTCCTTCTTCCTTGCCATGCCGACTATGGTGGCGGCCACGGTCTATTCGCTGTTCAAGTACCGCGACATTCTGCAGATGAGCGACTTGCCAATCTTCGCCATTGGCTTCGTCAGCACCTTCATCGTGGCGATGATCACCGTGCGTGCCTTGCTCAAGTTCATCACCAACCACAGCTATGCGGTATTCGCTTGGTATCGCATTGCCTTCGGCCTGGTGATTCTGGCGACCTGGCAGTTGCACCTGATCGACTGGAGCACCGCTCAGCCGTGATGGACAACGAGCGCAAGGGACGCCTGAAAAGCTGGGATGATGCCAAGGGCTTTGGCTTCATCCAGCCGGCAAACGGCGGTGCTGACGTTTTCGCGCACATTTCCGTCATGCGCGGTGATCGCCGCCCGCAGCCAGGGGACGATGTGCTGTTCATCGAAGGGCGCGACGAGCGTGGTCGGCCACGTGCCGCGCACCTGCGTCTGGCCGGCGAACTGAGCCTCGACCGCCAGGCCATCCGGCGCAAGCCGAAAACGCCGGACAATGCTGCGTCGGCGCGGCCAAAACCCGCTGCCAAACCTGCACGCAGAGCGGCGACACAGTCGGGAGGCATCCACAGTCCAGGCAGCAAGATCGTCCTGTTTGCCTTGCTCTGCGTATTGCCAGTGCTCGCTGCCCTGCAGCTGTTCGGCAAGGGGCTCTGGTGGCTGGCGCCGCTGTACCTGTCGGCCAGCCTGCTGAGCTTCGTGCAGTACTGGCTGGACAAACGCAACGCCCAGATCGGTGCTCAGCGTACGCCGGAGAACACCCTGCATCTGGTCGAAATGCTTGGTGGCTGGCCAGGCGCGCTAATCGCTCAACAAGTCTTCCGTCACAAGACGCGCAAGGCCTCCTATCAGACGGTTTTCTGGCTGATCGTCGGCTTGCACCAGCTACTCTGGATCGACCTGCTGCTGTTCGATGGCGCCTACGTACTACACCACCTGCCCTCATTGGTGCGCTAGGGACAGCTTGCTGCGGAACTGGCATTGCAGTGTGCCAAGCAGCTATGTTGGCGTTCCAAGCCTGCCAGAGAGGGACCCCGCCTGCCTGGCGAGCACAACGTGGCCATGACAACAAGATTGAAAAGAACCGGCAAACCCGCTGCTACACCGCATCTGAGGCCCCGTATTCGGGTAGCGGGTCTGTGGCTGCTGTGTTGCCTGCTTGGGCCCGTGTACGCCTCTACCGAGGTACAGCTGACGCTGGGCGGGACGCCTGAGTCAGTTGCCTATATCCGACAAGTGCTCGAGCAGACCCTGGCTCTCGGAGGCCATGACGTCACGGTACGCGAGCGTGGCAACCCTCCCATGACGCGCCTGGAGGTCATGCTGCAGCGTGGGGATATCAGCGCCCTGATCCTTGGCCCGACACAGGTGCGTGAGCGCAGGTTCCTGCCGGTGCGGGTGGGCATGACCGACAACCTGGTCAACCAGCGCATTTTGTTCATCCCCAAGGGCAGCCAGGCCTTGTATGACAACGTGCACAGCCTGGAGGACTTTCGCCGCCTGCAGCAGGTGGCTGGCATGGGAGCGGCCTGGGCGGATAGGGCCATCTGGGAGGCCAATGATCTGCCGGTGGTGACCATCGAGGGCGACTGGAAACGGCTGTACCGGATGGTGGCCTCGACGACGCGCCTGATCGATTACCTGCCCCGCGGCGCCCATGAAATGGCGCATGAGTGGACGCAGCATGCCGATCTGGAGGTGGAGCGCCACCTGCTGTTCAGTTACCCACAGGATCATGTCCTCTACGTCTCGCCGGCATACCCTGAGCTGCACAGCCTGCTGCAGACGCTGCTGCCACAGGCGCAGCGCAGTGGGCTGATACGCCGCCTGGCCAGAGAACACTATCGCCAGATTTTCGAGCCACCGATCAGCCTGCAGCAGCGCCGCGTGATCCATCTGCAAATGGCTGCGCCCTTATAGCAGCAACCCCGGCTGCAGACGTTTTGGCAGTTTGCGAACCACCAGTTGGTGCGAGCGCGTCAGCAGTTGGCGCAGCTCGTCGTCGCCGAGCGGCAATTGCCGCGCATTCATGCTGATCCAGCGAGCGCGAGCCAGGTAAGGGGCAGGGCGGATGCCGGGGCGGTCGATATAGCCGAGAAACAGGTCGGCATCGACCTTGAAGGCCAGCCCCTCACCGAGTGAATCGATAATGGCGAACATCTTGTTGCCGGCCACGGAAAACACCCGATTGCCGCCCCATTTGAAATCTTCGCGGGCGCCAGGCAGGGCCAGGCAGAAAGTGATGATGTGTTGCGGCGTCATGGGGCGCTCCTTCACTCGTTCGCGCATATAAAGATCGTAAGCGGGCGCGTGACAGTGCACGATGGTGGCACATGGTCATCGCCTCGGTTTCGTCCGAGGTTTTCAGCCCTGAGCTCAGGCCCATTGATCCTCACAGAATGCCCTCAATGAAGCGTGTTTACATTCTTCGGCTCATCATCTGGATAGTGCTGTCGGTTGTCTGCCTGCCGGATACATGGGCGCTGGAGCGCAGGCTCGATATTGCCCAGCTCGTGCACGACCATCGCTGACGATCCTGGTCGGCAAGTTCGAGGATACGAGCCAAAGCCTGACGCTGGAGGCGCTGCGCTCGCCTGAGATGGCCGAGCGGTTTCAGTATGACGTCGTCGACAGTGCCTCCTTCGCCCTGTGCGCGCTGATGCTGTTCATGCGCCAGATGCTGCAGACCCGGCACACGCAGCCCTGGGCGGATCGTCTGTTGCTGGCGATGATTGCTCTTTACCTGATCACACCCGTGATCTATGCCCTGGTACTGCCGCAGGTCGCGCGCATGGCCATTATGTTCAACCTGCTCACGGCGTTGGCGATATTCGCCATCGCACTCGTCTGTACGCTGAAACGTCAGCGCAGCGCCTATTTTTTTCCTTGCAGCCTTTGGCCTGCTGATACTCGGTGGCGCCACCACCACGCTGCGTGCCATGGGCGTGCTGCCGACCAACGTATTCACCGTCGATGGCCTGCAGTTGGGCTCATCGCTGGAGATGCTCCTGCTGGCCTTTGCCCTGGCCGACCGCATCAACGTCATGGGTCAGGAAAAAATGCGCACCCAGGCGCAACTGCTGCAAACCCAGGCACAACTGGTAGAGACCCTGCAGCGCTCCGAGCGTGAACTGGAGCAGCGTGTGCAGGAACGCACGCAGGAACTGCAGCGGCTCAATCAACGCCTGGAAAATCTCAGCGTGACCGATGCATTGACGAATATCGGCAACCGCCGGCAGTTCGATGCCGAACTCACGCAACAATGGCGACAGGCACAACGCAATGCTACGCCGCTGGCGCTGGCCATCATGGATGTAGACTGGTTCAAGGCCTACAACGACCTCTACGGGCACCCGGCAGGCGATGCCTGTTTGCGTCAGATCGCGCAGACACTGGCGGCGACGCTGGCGCGCTCGACGGATTTCGTTGCCCGCTACGGAGGGGAGGAGTTCGTCTTCCTGGCGTCGGGCACCGAGTTGGGCGGCGCGCTGCAACGGGCCGAAAAACTGATCGCCGCCATGGCTACTCTGAAGCGGCTCGCCCTACGCTCGCGTCACCCTGAGCATCGGTGTGGCCGCAATGCAGGCCACTGCGGGAGGGGATCCGCAGCAGCTTCTGCAACGGGCCGATGCAGCCCTGTACCGGGCCAAACAAGGTGGACGTAACCGCGTCGAGTGCGACCAGAGCGCGTGAAAGGAATTTACGGCGTTGCATAAAAAAGCCCCGGACACGCCAGGCGCGACCAGGGCTAAAGGAAGCGGCGGAGCTGGGCCGCTCCCTGGAGAGAGGGTTCAGGCCTGCGGTTGCCAGCCGCCACCGAGCGCCTTGTAGATCGCGACGATACCGCCGTAGAGCTCGACCTCGGCCAAGGCCTGGGCATCTTCGGCGGCCAGGCGCTCACGTTCGGCGTCCAGCAGCACGAGGAAATCCACCGTGCCTTCGCGATAGCGAATCGCGGCCTGATCGGCTGCCGCACGGCTGGCTTCGGCCTGGCGCACCAGGGAAACCAGGCGCTGCTGGCGTTTGGCGTAGTCGCTGAAGGCGTTTGCAGACTCCTCCAGAGCCAGCAACACCTGTTGTTCGTACTGCGACAGCGCGCCATCGGCCTCGGCTTCGGCGCCGCGCAGGCGCGCCCGCACGCTGCCGAGATCGAAGGCCGCCCAGCTGATGCTCGGCGCAACGCCCCAGGCGCGCGCGGCCGACGAGCCCAGCTGCGAGCCACGTCCGGCGGTAAAGCCGAGAAAGCCGGAGAGGCTGACCCGCGGGAACAGGTCCGCGGTGGCGACACCGACTTCAGCGGTGGCCGCCGCCAACTGACGCTCGGCCGCCCGGATATCCGGGCGGCGGCGCAACAGTTCGCCCGGGTTGCCGATGGGTAACGCCTTGGCAATCACCGGTAGCGGTTTGGGCGACAGATCGATCTGCAATTGCTCCGGGCGTTGGCCGAGCAGGGTGGCAATACGGTTCTGCGCCCGTACCTGTTGCGCCTGCAGTTGCGGCAGGCTGGCTTCGGTTGCCGCGAGACGGGCATCGGCGCGCAACACATCGAGCTCGGTGCCGACCCCGGCATCGCGCAACTGCTCGGTGATGGCGCGCGAGTCCTGCTGGTTCTTCAGGTTCTCGCGGGCGATGCTTTCGCGCAGCTGTGCGCCACGCAGGGTGCCGTAGGCATCGACCAGCTCGGCGATCAGGCTGACCTGTAACTGGTAATAATCCGCTTCGACCAGCTCGATGCGTGCCTCGCTGGCTTCCAGTTGATGCTGGATACGGCCGAACAGATCCACCTCCCAGGCCGTGTCCAGGCCCAGGTCGTAGCGCTCCTGACGAACGCGCTCGTCCGTTGTCGGGGGCTGCTGAGCCTTGCCGAACTCGCCGCTGGCGCGGCTGGTGACGGTGGGCAGGCGGTCGTTGGCCACGTCATCACGAATCGCCCGCGCTGCACGCAGGCGGTTGAACGCCACGCGCAACTCGCGGTTGTCCGCAAGCGAGCGCTGCACCAGCTGGTTCAGCGTCGGGTCGTCGAACTGCTGCCACCAGGTGGCTTCGAACCGGCTGCGGTCGTACTCAGCCGCCTCCAGCGGCTTGAAGCGCGCGGGCTCGGTAGCAGGTGCCCGGTAGTCCGGGCCGACGGCGCAGGCCGATAGCGCCAGGGTCAGCAGAGCGGGGGCAAAGGCTTTCATGCATGCGACTCCTGCAGGCGGACGGCTTTGCGGGCTGCGCGTTTTTCCACGAAACCACGGATCAGGACATAGAACACCGGCGTCAGCAGCAGGCCGAAGAAGGTCACGCCGATCATCCCGGAGAACACCGCCACGCCCATGGCATGGCGCATCTCGGCTCCGGCACCGGAGGAGAGCACCAGCGGCACCACGCCCATGATGAAGGCGATGGAGGTCATCAGGATCGGACGCAGACGCAGGCGGCAGGCTTCCAGCACGGCAGCGACGCGATCCATGCCTTCTTCCTGTTTGTCCTTGGCGAACTCCACCAGCAGGATGGCGTTCTTGCAGGCCAGGCCCACCAGCACGATCAGGCCGATCTGGGTGAAGATGTTGTTGTCGATGCCGGCCATAATTACGCCGGTGATGGCGGCGAGCAGTACGGTCGGTACGATCAGGATCACCGCCAGCGGCAGACTCCAGCTTTCGTACTGAGCCGCCAGCACCAGGAACGCCAGCAGCACGCAGAGCGGGAAGATGAAGATCGCGGTATTGCCGGCGAGAATCTGCTGGTAGGTCAGATCGGTCCACTCGAAGGTCATGCCGATTGGCAGTTCTTCTTCCAGCAATTTGGCTATGGCCGCCTCGGCCTGGCCCGAGCTGTAGCCCGGCGCGGCGGCACCGTTGATCTCGGCAGTGAGGAAGCCGTTGTAGTGCATCACCCGATCCGGGCCTGCGCTGTCATCGACCTTGACGAAGGTCGACAGCGGCACCATCTCGCCACGGTTGTTGCGCACCTTGAGCTGGCCGATCTGCTCCGGCTCCAGGCGGAACTGCTGGTCAGCCTGGACGTTGACCTGGTAGGTACGGCCGAAGCGGTTGAAGTCGTTGGCATACAGCGAGCCCAGGTACACCTGCAAGGTGTCGAAGATGTCGCTGATGGCCACGCCATGGGTCTTGGCCTTCTCCCGGTCGATGGCGGCATCGACCTGCGGCACGTTGACCTGGTAGCTGGTGAACACCGACATCGGGCTCAGCTCCGGCAACTGCCGGGCCTTGTTGAGGATGTTCTGGGTCTGCGTATACAGCTCTTCGTAGCCCAGGTTGCCGCGATCCTGAATCTGCAGGCGGAAGCCGCCGATGGTGCCCAGCCCCTGTACCGGTGGCGGCGGGAAGATGGCGATGTAGGCGTCCTGAATATCGGCGAACTGCGCATTGAGTTCGGCGGCGATAGCCGTGGCGCTCAACGACGGATCGGTGCGTTCATCAAAAGGCTTGAGCGGGGTGAAAACGATGCCGCTGTTGGGGCTGTTGGTGAAGCCGTTGATCGACAGGCCAGGGAAAGCCACGGTGTTTTCCACCCCCGGATGCTGGCCGGCGATCTCGCTCATGCGCTTGATGACTGTTTCGGTGCGATCCAGCGTCGCGGCGTCCGGCAGTTGGGCGAAGGCCACCAGGTACTGCTTGTCCTGCTGCGGCACGAAGCCGGCCGGAGTGCTGGAGAAACCCAGGTAGCCGAGTACCAGCAGGCCACCATAAATCAGCATGGCGATGCTGCTACCACGCAGCACGCGACGCACGGTGCCGACGTAACGGTTGCTGGCGCGCTCGAACATGCGGTTGAACGGGGCGAACAGCCAACCACCGAATAGGTTGTCGAGCCCACGCGAGAAGGCATCTTTCGGCGCGTGGTGATCCTTGAGCAGGATGGCAGCGAGTGCTGGCGACAGGGTCAGCGAGTTGATTGCCGAGATCACCGTGGAAATGGCGATGGTCAGCGCGAACTGCTGGTAGAACTGCCCGGTAAGGCCGGAAATGAAGGCCGTCGGGATGAACACGGCGCACAGCACCAGGGCGGTGGCGACGATAGGGCCGGTCACCTCCTTCATCGCCTGCCGGGTAGCGTCTACCGGCGACTTGCCCAGGGCGATATTGCGTTCGACGTTCTCCACCACGACGATGGCATCGTCCACCACGATGCCGATGGCCAGCACCAGACCGAACAGTGACAGGGCGTTGAGCGAGAAGCCGAACAGGTGCATCACCGCGAAGGTGCCGATCAGCGAGACCGGCACGGCGGCCAGCGGGATGATCGAAGCGCGCCAGGTTTGCAGGAACAGGATCACCACCAGCACCACCAGCACGATGGCTTCGAGCAGGGTATGCACCACCGCTTCGATGGAACCACGCACGAAGATGGTCGGGTCGTAGACGATCTCGTAGTCCATGCCCTGCGGAAAGCTTTGTTTCAGCTCGGCCATGCGTTCGCGCACCGAGTCGGAAATATCGATGGCGTTGGAGCCGGGACGTTGGAACACCGGGATGGCGACCGCCGGCTGGTTGTCCAGCAACGAGCGCAGGGCGTACTGGTTGGAGCCCAGCTCGACGCGGGCAATGTCGCGCAGACGGGTAATCTCGCCGTTGTCACCGACGCGGATGATGATGTTCTCGAACTCTTCCTCGCTGACCAGGCGGCCTTGGGCGTTGATCGACAGCTGGAAGCTGTTGCCGGCATCGGAAGGCGGCGCGCCGAGGGCACCAGCGGCGACCTGGCGGTTCTGCTCACGAATGGCGGTGACCACATCGGTAGCGGTCAGGCCACGCGAGGCCACCTTGTTCGGATCCAGCCAGACGCGCAGCGAGTAGTTGCCCATGCCGAACAGCTGCACGTCGCCCACACCATCCAGGCGCGCCAGCTCGTCCTTGACGTTGAGCGCGGCGTAGTTGGACAGGTAGAGCATGTCGTAGCGCTGATCCGGTGAGGTCAGGTGCACCACCATGGTCAGGTCCGGGGAGGCCTTATCCACGGTCACACCGAGACGCTGCACCTCGGTAGGCAGGGTCGGCATGGTGCGGGTGACGCGGTTCTGTACCTGCACCTGGGCGTTGTCCAGATCGGTACCCAGAGCGAAGGTCACGGTCAGCGTCAGGCGGCCATCGATGGTCGATTGTGACGACATGTAGAGCATGCCCTCGACGCCGACGATGGCCTGTTCCAGCGGCGAGGCAACAGTTTCACCGATCACCTTGGGGTTGGCGCCGGGGAAATCGGCACGTACCACGACGGTGGGCGGCACCACTTCCGGGTATTCACTGATCGGCAGTTGGAACAGCGAGATGGCGCCGCCGATCAGGATCAGCAGCGACAGCACCGCGGCGAAGATCGGCCGCTGGATAAAGAATTGCGAGAAATTCATGGGGGTTCCTCAGGTCGCGCAGGCGTTATCAGCCGCGCGGCGCGCGAGCGTCGATGTGGTCGGCGGCGATACGCGGGGCCTGGCTTGCATCGACGGCCTGACGCAGGCGCGCCAGTTGCTCGAGAGTGCTGTCATCGGCCATGGCCACCGGTTGCGGATCGACGGTGGAGCCAGGCATGGCGCGCTGCAGACCGTTGACCACGATCTTCTCGCCCTTGCTCAGGCCGCTGCGGACGATGCGCAGACCTTCGAGCTTCGGCCCCAGCTCGATTGAGCGATAGGCCACGGCGTTGTCATCACCCAGCACCAGCACGTACTTCTTGCCCAGGTCGGTGCCGACGGCTTCGTCCTTGATCAGAGTGGCGGCGTAGGGCTTGCTGCCCACCAGCTTCAGGCGTGCATACAGGCCGGGGGTGAAGCGACCATCCTGGTTGTCGAACACGGCGCGGCCACGGATGGTGCCAGTGCGTGGGTTGACCTGGTTGTCGAGAAAGTCCAGCTGGCCCAGATGCGGGTGGTCGGCTTCATCGGACAGACCGAGGTATACCGGGCTGGCACCACGGGCGTCGGAGCCGGACTGACGGGCCAGCTCGACATACTTGAGGAAGGCGCGCTCATCGGCATCGAAGTAGGCGTAGACCTTGTCGGTGGAGACCACCGAGGTCAGCAGGCTCTCGCCGGCACCGACCAGGTTGCCTTCGGTGATTTCGGCGCGGCTTACGCGACCGTCGATGGGCGCAGTGATGCGGGTGAAACTGAGGTTGAGGCGGGCGTTTTCCAACTCGGCGGCGATTGCGGCGACCTGAGCCTGAGCTTCGGTGGCGGCGCTGGCGCGAGCATCGGCCAATTCTGCGGAGATGGCGTTGCTCTGGCGCAGGCGTTCGCCGCGGCGGGCTTCGTTGGCGGCACGGGCCTGGCTGGCGCGGGCCTGTTGCAGTTGGGCTTCGAGGCGTTTGACCTCGGCCTGGAACGGACGCGGGTCGATCTGGAACAGCAGATTGCCTTTCTTCACCAGCGTGCCTTCGTCGAAGGCGACCTTGTCGATGTAACCGGAGACGCGTGGGCGGATTTCGACGGACTGCGGTGCTTCGAGGCGCCCGGTGAACTCGTCCCATTCGTTGATCGGCTGCTCGATCACTTCGGCAACGCTGACCTTGGGTGCGGGCATTTGCGCCTGACTCTGCTCGGCCTGTTCGCAGCCGCTGAGTGCGAGGACGCCGGCGAGGGCCAGGGGGAATATCCAGATGTACTTGTGCTGCTGTTCCATGGGTGACTCCGCCAGTCGGATTTGTGGATTGGCGGAGTCTGCGACGAGACTTGGAGGGCTACGAATCGAATGCCATGAATTTGAACATCATCGGGAATGATAAAGACGGACTTATATCAATTTTGATCTATGAGGGTGCACCAAGGTTCCTGGAGACACTTGGATGGTGCGTTTCCAGATATTTATCAAAGGCTATCCGGGTCGCCGCAGAACATCTGAATACGCGAACGTAGCCAGCGCTCGGCCGGGTCATTGTCTTGGGCGCCGCGCCAGGCCATGTGCAGCTCGAAGGTCTGCGTTTCCAGCGGCAGATCCTCGGCGCGCAGGCCGCCGGCTGCGGTCAAGGCAGCGGCGGTGTAATCCGGCACGCTGGCGACGATATCGGTTTCCGCCAGCAGGGTGGCCAGACCGTTGAACTGCGGAACGGCCAGTACGATGTGGCGCTCACGCCCGACCTTGGCCAGTTCATCGTCGATGAAGCCGGTGAGGTCGCCGGCGAAGGACACCAGCGCATGCGGGCGCGCGCAATAATCATCAAGGCTGAGCGCACCGGGTACGGTGTCGGCACGCAGCAGTTTGGCCTTGCTGCGGCGTAGAATCTTGCGCTTGGCGTTGGCCGGAAGTTCCTCGGTGTAGGCGACGCCCACCGAGATTTCGCCTGAAGCCAACAGCCCCGGCATCATCAGATAGTTGGTACGGCGAATCACCAGCACCACGCCGGGGGCCTCAGCGCGCAGACGGCGGAGCAGGGCGGGCAGCAGGGCGAACTCGACGTCATCGGACAGGCCGATGCGAAATATCGCTTTACTGGTGGCAGGATCGAAGTCGGCGGCGCGGCTGACAGCGGTGGAGATCGAGTCCAGCGCCGGCGAGAGCAGGGCGAAGATCTCCTGCGCGCGCGGTGTCGGTTCCATGCTGCGCCCGGTACGCACGAACAGTGGGTCATCGAACAGGGTACGCAGACGAGCCAGCGCCGCACTGATGGCGGGCTGGCCGAGAAACAGCTTCTCCGCTGCTCGCGTCACGCTGCGCTCGTGCATCAAGGTCTCGAAGACAATCAACAGGTTCAGATCGAGGCGGCGCAGGTCGTTGCGGTTCATCCGGGTACCATTCGAGGGATACGGGCCTTGTCAGCGCGGCGCTGCAAATGAGAGCCTTTGCCCAGGCAATAGTACGGGCAGTGTGCAGCGGATTGAAAGCTGCTGAATCACTGATAGGCATGAAGACTATCGATAGAGTCTGATAGTGTCGCCGCCGCACAGCGGATAGAGTCCACAGTCATTGAAGTGTTAATCCGCGATCAAGCTCGAGGTAAGCGATGTCCCGCATGATCCGTTTTCATAAGTTCGGCGATGCCGATGTGCTCCAGTACGAAGAGGTTCCGACCCCTGTGCCCGGCCCTGGCGAAGTCTTGGTGCGTGTGCAGGCCGTCGGCCTGGGCTGGAAAGACGTGCTGTGGCGGCAGAACCTGGCGTCCGAACAGGCCAAGCTCCCGGCCGGCACTGGTTTTGAGCTGGCCGGCACTGTGGCCGCGCTGGGTGACGGCGTGAGCGACTTCGACGTCGGCACCGCCGTTGCCGGTTTCCCGGCGGGCACGCCGAATCGTTATCCGACCTGGGGCGATCTGGTGCTGATGCCCAGCCACGCCCTGACTCGTTATCCCGACGTGCTCAGCCCGGTCGAGGCCAGCGTGCATTACACCAGCCTGCTGTTCGGCTATCTGGCGCTGATCGACCTCGCGCATCTAAAGCCCGGCCAGCATGTACTGATCACAGAGGCCAGCCACTGCATGGCGCCGCAAACCGTGCAACTGGCCAAGGCACTGGGTGCCAAGGTCATCGCCTCCACCAGTTCCTCGGAGGATCGCGAGTTCCTGCGTGTCCTGGGTGCGGACAAGGTGATTGCGACCGAAGAGCAGGACCTGGTCCTGGAAGTCGAGCGCTACACCGAGGGCAAGGGCGTCGAGGTGATTCTCGACCAGTGTGCCGGCCCGCAGATGAAGCTACTGGGTGATATCGCTGCACCGCGCGGCAAGTTGATCCTGTACGGTATTAATGGCGGCAACGACACGGCATTTCCTGCCTGCGCAGCCTTCAAGAAGCACCTGCAGTTTTTCCGTCACTGCGTGCTGGATTTCACTGGCTGCCCGGAACTGGGGATCGAGCCGAACAATGATGCTGTGCAGCGCGCACTTACGCACATCAACCAGATGACGGCGGACCGTTTGCTGACGCCGGTGATCGACAAGGTGTTCGATTTCGAAGACTTCGTCGAAGCGCATCGCTACATGGAAACCTGCCCTAGTCGCGGGCGAGTGGCCCTGAAACTGGCCACGGATTAAAGTCCGTGGCCACCCGGTCGCTATATCCGGTAGGTCTAATCGTTCTTTCAAGGAAAGTGGCATGAGTATGGTCATCGGCGACGCGCTATCGCTGTTGTTGTTTCGTTTGCATAGCGGCCGCCTGCTGGGGATCAACCTGCTCAAGGTCAATGAGATCATTCCCTGTCCGGCCTTGACCAAACTGCCTAATCGTCACCCCAATGTTCGCGGCATCGCCACCTTACGCGGTGCCGCGATGACGGTGATCGACCTGGCGCGCGCCATCGGCGAGCGCGGTGCGGCTGACGAAGACGACGGCTGCCTGATCGTTACCGAGCTGAGTCGCTCGCGTCAGGGCCTGCATGTGAAAAGTGTCGAACGCATCGTGCAGTGCTCCACCCGCGACGTGCGTCCGCCACCTGCCGGGGCCGGTAACCGGGCCTTCATCACTGGCGTGACTCAGATCGATGGCGCCATCGTGCAGATTCTCGATATCGAGAAGGTGCTGCACGATATCGCCCCAGCACTGGAAGAGGCGCCAGTTGGGCAACTGCTCGATGGCCAGGACGCGCGCTTGTTACAAGGCCGCCGCGTGCTGTTGGTCGACGACTCGCAAGTTGCGCTGCAACAGACCCTTAACGTGCTGCGCCAACTGGGGCTCGACTGCACCGCAGTGCGCAGCGCCCAGGCTGCCCTGCAACAACTGCATGAATACCATCAGGCCGGCATGCCATTCGAGCTGCTGGTCTCGGACATCGAGATGCCGGAGATGGACGGCTACAGCCTGGTTCAGGAAATTCGTCGCAGCCCCGATATCGCCGATACCTACGTGCTACTACACACCTCGCTGGACAGCACCATGAATACCGAGAAAGCACGCTCGGTCGGTGCCAACGCGGTGCTGACCAAGTTCTCCTCGGTCGATCTCAGTCAGGCACTGCTCGATGCCTTCCGGCAAATGAGCGGGCAGCACTGAGCCCGCCCCTGCAACCCCTTGCCGCTTGACGGCAAGGGGTTGCCTTGCTTTCTTTCTAGTTGATTATAAAATTCAATACTTTCAATTAGTTAAGCGCGCCTCATGAATTGGCATGCGCTTTGAGTCAGTGCGCCTGGCAATTGCAGCTCAGTCAAGGAGCACGGCATGAGCACGATTGGAGGTATTGGCAGTTACGGTGGCATATCCCTGACGGGATTTCGCAACAAACAGAGTGAAGAGCAGGGCGAGCTGTCCCAGTTGGCGCGCAATGTCGAGAAGACCACACGCACGGCGAACGCCGAGTCCGAACGCGAGTTCCGCGCCAGGCAGGCGGCCGAAGAGGGCTTCGCGCGTCTGCGCGTCGCTCTGCAGAACGCGTCAGGCGGCAAGGTCGCGACATCCGTCAGTTCACCACTGGCCGACGAGGGCGGTAACGCCGCGCTGGAGGCCTTCAAGGCCTATATGGCGATGACCGGCCGAGAAGATGCGCGACAATATCCTCAAGGAAATAGGCATGACCGAAGAGGAGATCGAGGCGCTGCCACCTGAGCAGCAGAAGGCAGTCGAAGAAGAAATTGTCCAGCGCATGGATGAGCGAGCCAAGATGCAGGCCCAGTCAGAAGGCAATGGTCATTCTTATTAACCCGGCAATCAAATACACCAAGTCATGCTGCGTAGGCGATACGTGGATGCCGGAAATAAGAACGGATTCTTTCAGGGTGTAATTGCAATCGTCTCATGACCGAGCGAACACGCCTTTCCAGTTCGTCCTGATTACGCGCCGGCAAGCCCGTACGAACCTGATGTTTCAAATCACAATTCAGATACTCGTCAGGGTTCAACTCCGGGGCGTAGGCCGGCAAGAAGAACAGTTCGATTTCCTCGGCTTCGACGACCTGAGTAGCCAGCCCGAAGGAGTCCGGCTGTGCATCCACAAGACGTACCGATCCACCACGACCTTTGCCTGTTGCAACCACACCGCTGGCGATCAGCTCTGCGTGAACCTGCCAGTATTGCTCCTCAGTGATCGGCAGCCCGTCCTTGGAAAGCTGCTCTTCTATCTCACGGCGAAGAGCCCCATTGCCTTTTGTGGCTCCATCTGCAGGAAGCAACGAAAGGAAGGTGGCCTTGAGGTGTTGGGCCAGATCGGTCATGCGAAGGACTCCACATCCTTGGTGGTTGGATGAGTGCAGCTATACGCCTGTCATCATTCCTTCGCCGTTCCGTCATATCGCTGCCACCGCGATTGGTTGCAATCGCCGCATCGGCCAGGAGGATGCTGCGATGCAGATATGCGTGATTGGAGCGGGATACGTAGGTTTGGTGACGGCCACCTGTTTTGCCGAGATGGGCAATCAGGTGGTCTGCGTCGAGCGAGATCCGCAGCGCGTCGCGATGCTTTCGCGAGGCGAGGTGCCGATCTATGAACCTGGTCTGGAGGCGATGCTCAAAACGCAGTTGGCCGGTGGGCAGCTAAGTTTCACTTCGCAGCTGAAGTCCGGTATCCGGCGCGCCGAGGTGATTTTCATTGCGGTGGGCACGCCCAGTGGCGAGGACGGTTCGGCCGATCTGAGCCATGTGCTGGCGGTTGCCGACGAACTGGGTGAACGGCTCGATCATGCGTGCTTGGTCGTGGACAAGTCCACGGTGCCGGTGGGCACCGCTGAGCGTGTGGCGCAGCGCATCAACGCTGGTCTGGCGCGTCGGGAACAGCGGGCGCGAGTGACCGTGGCGAGCAATCCGGAGTTTCTCAAGGAAGGTTCTGCGGTCGAGGATTTCATGCGCCCTGATCGGGTGATCGTCGGCTGCGACGACGAGCGTGGGCGCGAGCTGCTGCGCCTGCTGTATGCGCCATTTCTGCGCAATCACGACCGCCTGCTGTGCATGGGCGTGCGCGCTGCCGAGTTCAGCAAGTACGCGGCCAACGCCTTTCTGGCGACCAAGATTTCCTTTATCAACGAGATGGCGGGCATCTGCGCGCGCCTTGGTGTGGATATCGAGGAGGTACGTCGCGGCATCGGTAGCGACCGGCGCATCGGCACGCACTTCATCTATGCCGGCTGTGGCTACGGCGGTTCGTGCTTTCCCAAGGATGTGAAAGCGCTGATCCGCACGGCGGAGCACGAGGGCATCGAGCCGGGCATCCTGCGTGCGGTCGAGGCACGCAATGCACTGCAGAAGACGCTGCTGTTCCAGGCTTTGCGTGAGCATTTCAATGGCCACTTGCAGAGGCGAGTCGTCGCGCTCTGGGGGCTGGCCTTCAAGCCCGGTACTGACGATCTGCGTGAAGCGCCCAGTCTGGTGCTGCTCGACGCACTGCTGACCGCTGGCGCCAAGGTGCAGGCCTGCGACCCTGCTGCCACGGCAGCTGTTGCCGCACGCTATGCGGCGGCGGTGGAGGCGGGGCAACTGGTGCTGAGCGAATCCCCCTATGCTGTCGCCCAGGGTGCCGATGCGTTGGTGCTGGTGACGGAATGGAAGCAGTTCCGTCAGCCGGACTTCCCGCGTATTCGCGGTGCGATGCGCATGCCGGTGCTGTTCGACGGGCGCAACATCTATGACGCCGATCAGCTGGCGGAGCTGGGTTTTCTTTATCGCGGCATCGGTCGACCTGCAAGCGGCAGTTGTAAGGCTAGCGCGGCTTGATAGACTGAGCGCGCATTCCAACCATCCCCACTAGGGAGTCCCATGATCAAGAAATGCCTGTTCCCCGCTGCCGGTTACGGCACGCGCTTCCTGCCTGCTACCAAGGCAATGCCCAAGGAAATGTTGCCGGTGGTGAACAAGCCACTGATTCAATATGGGGTTGAAGAGGCACTCGAGGCTGGCCTCAACCAGATTTCCATCGTCACCGGGCGCGGCAAGCGCGCGCTGGAAGACCACTTCGATGTGAGCTACGAGCTCGAACACCAGATCAAGGGCACCGACAAGGAGAAGTACCTGGTTGGCATCCGTCGTCTGATCGACGAGTGCAGCTTCTCCTACACCCGTCAGGTCGAAATGAAAGGCCTGGGCCACGCCATCCTCTGCGGTCAGCCGCTGATCGGTGACGAGCCGTTCGCTGTGGTACTGGCTGACGACCTGTGCCTGAACCTGGAAGGCGATAGCGTGCTGGCGCAGATGGTCAAGCTGTACAACCAGTTCCGCTGCTCCATCGTGGCGATTCAGGAAGTGCCGAAGGACGAGACGTCCAAGTATGGCGTGATCGCCGGTGAGATGATCCGCGATGACATCTACCGTGTCAGCAACATGGTGGAGAAGCCCAAGCCCGAGGACGCGCCGTCGAACCTGGCGATCATCGGCCGCTACATCCTCACCCCGGACATCTTCGATCTGATTCGCAGCACGCCGCCGGGCAAGGGTGGCGAAATCCAAATCACCGATGCGCTGATGCGCCAGGCCCAGCAGGGCTGTGTGATGGCATACAAGTTCAAGGGCCAGCGTTTCGACTGCGGTAGCGCCGAGGGTTACATCGACGCGACCAATTTCTGCTTCGAGAACCTGTACAAGACCGGCAAGGCGTTCTGATACGCCTGCTTATCAGAGCAGCCTTTCGTAGGAGCTCCGCCCCGGGGCGAAGCTTTGCGATGCCTCGTCGTTCCGGTTCGCGGCGGGGCGCCGCTCCTACAGACTCGGTGCATTGATGCTCAAACTGACGCCACCCTTGGGTGGCGTTTTGCATTTCAGGGGATGGGCATTTCCTCGGAGCCAGGCCCGAGCGGCTGGCCGTAGCTGAACTCGACGTAGTTACCGGCTGGGTCGCGTAGGCCGCAGTAGTAGCCGACCGGGTAGGGTTCGTCCCGCGGTGGCCAGATCAGGCACCCCGCTTGTTCGGCCATGGCGGCGATGCGATCGACCTCTGCGCGGCTGCCCAGGGCGAAGCCGAAGTGGCTGTAGTCATTGGCGGCCAGGTTCCTGTCCTGGCCGCCGGGCATGATCACGAAGATGAACTGGTGCTCCTTGCCGGGCTCGGCCATCCAGACGATGCGTGTGCCCTTGCCGGGGCGCTCGTGGATCACCTGCATGCCACAGAAACGCTGATAGAAGGCAATGCAGGCGTCGAGATCGGGGACGTGCAGGGCCAGGTGAGTCAGGGTAGGGCGCATGGTGTTCTCCTCTGCCTAACAGCTTAGCGCGGGCCTTTACGGTATGCTCCTCGTCTGCCAAGGAGATACCTCATGAGTTACGACTTCGACCTGTTCGTTATCGGCGCCGGTTCCGGCGGCGTGCGTGCGGCGCGCTTCGCCGCAGGTTTCGGTGCGCGCGTTGCGGTCGCCGAGAGCCGCTACCTGGGCGGCACCTGCGTCAACGTCGGCTGCGTACCGAAAAAACTGCTGGTGTACGGCGCGCATTTCGCCGAGGACTTCGAGCAGGCCTCGGGTTTCGGTTGGTCGCTGGGCGAAGCGAATTTCGACTGGCCGACATTGATCGCCAACAAGAACCGCGAGATCGAACGCCTCAATGGCATCTACCGCAATCTGTTGACCAACAGCGGCGTCAGTCTGTTCGAGGGGCATGCGCGCATCGTCGATGCCCATACCGTCGAAGTAAACGGCCAGCGGCACAGCACTGAACGCATCCTGATCGCCACTGGCGGCTGGCCGCAGATTCCCGATATTCCCGGTCGCGAACACGCCATCAGTTCCAACGAAGCCTTCTTCCTCAAACAACTGCCCAAGCGCGTACTGGTTGTGGGCGGCGGTTATATCGCCGTGGAGTTCGCCTCGATTTTCTACGGTCTGGGTGCGCAGACTTCGTTGCTCTATCGCGGTGATTTGTTCCTGCGAGGTTTCGATGGTGCAGTACGCGAGCACCTGCGCGATGAGTTGAGCAAGAAGGGCCTGGATCTGCAGTTCAACGCCGACATCGCCAGCATCGAGCGCAAGACCGATGGCAGCCTCGCCGCGACGCTCAAGGATGGCCGCGTACTGGAGGCCGATTGCGTGTTCTACGCCACCGGCCGCCGGCCGATGCTGGACAACCTCGGCCTGGAAAACGTCAAGGTCAAGCTGGACAAGCGCGGCTATATCGAAGTCGATGACCTGTTCCAGACCTCCACGCCGTCGATTCTCGCCCTTGGCGACGTGATCGGCCGCGTGCAGCTGACTCCGGTTGCACTGGCCGAAGGCATGGCCGTGGCGCGTCGGTTGTTCAAGCCCGAGGAATACCGGCCGCTGGATTACAGCATGATCCCTACCGCCGTGTTCAGTCTGCCGAACATCGGCACCGTTGGCCTGAGTGAAGAACAGGCCATTGAAGCCGGGCACAAGGTGAAGATCTTCGAAAGCCGTTTCCGCCCGATGAAGCTGACGCTGACCGAGAACCCGGAGCGCACGCTGATGAAACTGGTGGTCGATGCCGACAGCGACCGTGTGCTCGGCTGCCACATGGTCGGCCCGGAGGCCGGCGAGATCGTCCAGGGCCTGGCTGTTGCGCTGAAAGCCGGTGCGACCAAGCAGATCTTCGATGAGACCATCGGTGTGCACCCGAGCGCCGCCGAGGAGTTCGTCACCCTGCGTACGCCGGTCAGCCGCTGAGGACTGCATGGAAAAGCTTTTCTATGTCGCCGACCTGTTCGGCGTGGCGGTATTTGCCATCACCGGTGCGCTGATGGCGGGGCGCAAGTCCATGGACCTGTTCGGCGTGCTGGTGATGGCCATCGTCACCGCGCTGGGCGGCGGCACGCTGCGCGACTTGATTCTGGACAACCATCCGGTCAGCTGGATTCGCGATGACACCTACATCCTAGTCGCTTCCCTGGCGGCGCTGGGCACGGTGGCTTGGGTACGCATGACCCGGCCGATTCACGAGAAAGGTCTGTTGATCGCCGACGCCTTCGGCCTGGCCGTGTTCACTGTGTATGGCACCGAGCTGGCGCTGCAACACGGTACGCCGATCAGCACCGCGGTGATCATGGGCGTGATGACCGGCGTGGTCGGTGGGGTGATTCGCGATGTGCTGTGCAACGAGATTCCGCTGATCTTCCAGAAGGAAATCTATGCCACGGCCTGTATCGCCGGCGCGCTGACCTTTATCGGCCTGCGCATGCTCGGCACCCCGCACTGGCTGGATACCGCTGCCGCCATGCTGGTGGTGCTGCTGGCGCGCCTGGCCGCGATCCATTGGCACCTGGCGCTGCCACGTTTCCATCTGCTGGATAAGCCCTGATAGGGAGCGAATCCGCCCTCGTTCGCTCGCAGCGTGACGGGCAGGCCACGAGCACTTATTTGCGCCGTGGCCTGGGCGTGATGCCGGTCAGTTGTTCGCGGGCACAGCCCCAGGCGCTGTGCAGGGTATGTCGCAACGCCACTGCGTCGAGGGCCATGATACGTACGCTGACCCCGCAATCGTTGGGCAGTGCGCTCACGCCAAGGTAGCTGTCGGGCAGGGGAGGCAGCGCATCGCGCAGGTGCTGTTTGAGGGTGTCCACCGGCAGGCCGTGCCCCAGCAGCATGAAGGTCGCCAGCGCCTGCATCCCCTCGCTGACGCCGGGTAGTCGACGGCGCATGTCCTCGCCGCTCAGGGCCAGCCTGTCTCCCGCCAGTAGCTGGCCGCTGGGGCTGCGCACCGCCAGATCGGCGCGGTAGGCGGCGAATGTCTCGCTGCTTCCTTGGGGTGCATGCAGGCAGAACGCGTCACACAGCATCACCCGGGCCTCCGGATGCAGGATCACCTTTACCTGGCTGTGCAGTTTGGCGTGGGGGAACAGGATCGTCGTCATCGGCAGGTATTCGAGCAGGGCAGCGTTTCCGGCTTCCAGGCTGATCACCTGCCGTGCCGGCTGCTCGAGCATGCTATGCGCGATGGTGGCGGCGCCGGTACTGACGTGGGCCTGGCTGTTAGGTTCTGCGTGCAATCGCACGTGCAGGTGCTCCCCGGCGAAGATTCCCCCCGAACAGGATTGCAGGTACACCGCCGCCATGCCGGGCGGGTCGTCGGGCAGTTTGAGCGTGCGCCCCAGATGAAAAGGGTAGCCTACCTGCTGCGCCGAAATGTAGCTGTTGCCAGCCGCGCTCTGGCTGAAGGTGATCCGCGCCTGAGGCTCAACGGCTTCGGTCAAGGGTCGAAACAGCGCCTGAGGAGCGTTCATGAGCGATCGAACAGCACGGCGCGGCTGATGGCCTCCACGACCGCATCGACGCCTTCGCCCGTGGCGCAGTTGGTGAACAGCACCGGCTTTGCGCCGCGTGCTTCGGCGGATTCACGGCGCATGCGCGGCAAGTCGACCCCGACGTAGGGCGCCAGGTCGTACTTGTTGACGACGAGCAGGTCGCAACTCAACACCCCGGGGCCTCGCTTGCGCGGAATGTCGTCGCCCCCTGCAACGTCGATGACGAAAATCCAGTAATCCACCAGATCCAGGGAGAAGGTCGAGGCCAGGTTATCGCCTCCCGACTCGATCAGAAGCAGGTCGAGGCCCTCGAAACGCGCTTCGAGCTCGTCCGCCATCTGCAGGTTCAGTGTCGGGTCTTCGCGGATGGCCGTGTGCGGGCATGCGCCGGTTTCCACGGCGCGCACTCGCTCCGGGTCGATCAGCCCGCTGCGCCTGACCCGCTCGGCATCCTCGCGAGTCGCCAGGTCATTGGTGATCACCGCCAGTTCGGTGCCTCGGGCGATGAAGCGCGGAATCAGTTGTTCAAGCAGGCGGGTCTTGCCCGAGCCGACCGGCCCGCCTATCCCTACACGTGCGGCACCGGGGTGGGGAACCGGCCCGGCGGCCGGATGTGCAGTGAGTGGGGTGTTCATCATCGGGTTCCTCGTACCAGTAGGGTTCAGCGCAGCATGTAGCGCTGGGCCAGCGGGACTTCGCTGACCGGCTCGCAGGTCAGGCGTTTGCCATCGGCGTATACGTCGAATGTCTGCGGATCGACCCGAATCTCGGGGCAGGCGTCGTTGTGCATCATGTCGGACTTGCGCAGGGTGCGGGTGCCGATGGCGGGCAGCAGGGCCTTTTTGAGGCCGAGCCTGGCGGCCGTGTCGGACTCGACGGCCAGGCGGTTGACGAAGTTCACCGACAGCGCCTGCGGGGCCTCCCCGAATGCGCCCCACTGCGGGCGCATGACCAAGGGTTCGCAGGTGTAGAGCGATGCAGCCGAATCCCCCATCACGCCGTGCACGATGAAGCCGCCCTTGATCACCAGCTCCGGCTTGACGCCGAAGAACGCCGGGCGCCATAGCACCAGGTCGGCGAGCTTGCCCGGCTCCAGCGAGCCGATGTAGCGGTCGATGCCGAACACCCGCGCCGCGTTGATGGTGTACTTGGCGATGTAGCGCTTGATCCGTTCGTTGTCGCCCAGGGCGGTGATTTCTTCCGGCAGGCGGCCGCGCTGGTCTTTCATCTTCGAGGCCAGTTGCCAGGTGCGGCAGATGACTTCGTTGATCCGCCCCATGCCCTGGCTGTCCGAACCGAGAATCGAGATCGCCCCGGTGTCATGCAGGATGTCTTCGGCTGCGATGGTCTGCGGGCGCACCCGGGATTCGGCGAACGCCACGTCTTCCGGCAGGTCCGGGTTGAGGTGATGGCAGACCATGATCATGTCCAGATGCTCGTCGAACGTATTCAGGGTGTAGGGGTTGGTCGGGTTGGTGGAGGAGGGGATGCAGTTGGCCTTGCCGGCCACGCTGATGATGTCCGGCGCATGCCCGCCCCCCGCGCCCTCGGTGTGGTACATGTGAATGGTGCGATCACCGATGGCCGCCAGAGTGTCTTCCAGAAACCCCGATTCGTTGAGGGTGTCGGTGTGCAACTGCACCTGGAAGTCGTATTCGTCGGCGACCTTCAGGCAGGTGTCGATCACCGCCGGCATGGCGCCCCAGTCTTCGTGGATCTTCAGGCCCAGGCAGCCACCGCGCAGTTGCCCGAGCAGGGATTCGGGCTTGCTGGAATTGCCGCGCCCGAGAAAACCGAAATTGATCGGCCAGGCCTCGGAGGCCTGCAGCATCTTGCCCACGTTCCACTCGCCGCCGCAGTCGATGCCCACCGTGATCGGCCCCAGCGAGCCGCCGATCAAGGTGGTCAGCCCTGCCGCCAGTGCGTGCTCGCAGAGCTGCGCCGAGTCGAAATGCACGTGCACGTCGATGCCGCCGGGGGTGACGATCAAGCCCTCGGCATCGCGCACGGTGGTCGCCACGCCACAGATCAGGTGCGGATGCACACCGTCCATGACCTGTGGGTTGCCGGCCTTGCCGATGGCGACGATCTTGCCGTCCTTGATGCCGATGTCGCCTTTGACGATGCCGAGCACCGGGTCGATGATCAGCGCATTGCAGATCAGCATGTCCAGGGCGCCGTCGTCGCTGTCGTGCCCCGGCATCAGCCCCATGCCATCGCGCAGGGTCTTGCCGCCGCCGTGCAGGCATTCGTCGCCAGGCACCGCATGGTCGAACTCGACCTCGGCCAGCAGCGAGGTGTCGCCCAGGCGCACGGCATCGCCGACGGTGGGGCCGAACATGGCGGCGTATTCTTTGCGGGTCATCGTGGCCATGCTCAGGCTCCCTTGAACTGTTGAGCGCGGGCGCGCTGCAGGGCAGCAGCCTTGCAGGCGGGGTCGTGCAGATTGCCGTTGGTCAGGCCGCTGAAACCGTGGATGTCACCGCTGCCGCCGAACTGCACCAGTCGCACCTCGCGCAGCTCGCCAGGCTCGAAGCGCACGGCCGTGCCGGCCGGGATGTCCAGGTGCATGCCGAAGGCGATTTCCCGAGGGAAATCCAGCGCCTTGTTGACCTCGAAGAAGTGATAGTGGCTGCCGACCTGCACCGGGCGGTCGCCGGTGTTGAGGGCGCGCAGGGTAGCGGTGGGGCGGCCGCTGCTCAGTTGAATGTCGCCCTCTGGCGAGATGATTTCCCCTGGCGTCGGCAGGCTCGCCAGCGCCAGTCGGCCGGGGCGGATCGGCTGGTGCACGGTGACCAGCTTGGTGCCGTCGGGAAAGGTGCCTTCCACCTGCAGCACCGGCAGCAGGTCGGCGACACCTGGCAGCACGTCGTCGGTGCTGAGGATGGTCGAGCCGAAGCCGATCAGCTCGGCGACGCTACGACCTTCGCGCGCGCCTTCGAGTATCTCGTCGGCGATCAGCGCGCTGGCTTCCGGAAAATTCAGGCGCAGGCCCTTGGCGCGGCGTTTGCGCGATAGTTCGGCGGCGCTGTAGAGCGTCAGCCGTTCGAGTTCTGTCGGGGTCAGCAACATATTTAAGCTTCCTGTGTCGAGCCATCGCCTCAAGGACACCTCAAAAAACTACCTGCGTTGCCATCACTGCGTTAAAAACAGGCTCGTGCGCGAGTCCGATCAAAATGCTCATTTACAGCTCGTAAAGTCGAGCGCGACTCCGACCGTTTTTCGCCTGTTTTTGCCCTGTGCTGGCTACCTCGCTTACGTTTTTAGAGGTGCCCTCAATTGGCAAAAAGTCGGAGTTCCTGGGTTTCGTGGCGCATCACGGCAATCTCGGCCATGGGGGTGAAGCCGCAGGCGTCTTCAAGGTCGGGTACGGGCCGGGCGAGGATGTCCAGCAGCAGCGGCTGGATGGCGGTCAGCACCCGTTGCGCATCGAGGTGGCCCATCACGCCCAGGCGAACGGCCGCGCTGACCAGCCCGGTGCACAGCCCATGAGCGGCGGCGAGCTGGCAGTGCTCGTGATCCATGCCCAGGCGTTGCCAGAGCCACCCTTGCACCACGGCCAGATGCCCCGGCGCGTCGCCCGCCAGTACGCAGCGCTGATAGGCCTCGGCACCCGGGGTGCCCATGGCCAGGTGCACACCCAGCAGCGACTGCCCTACCCGGCGCGAGCCCTGGCGCAGTTCCTCGGCCAGGGTCAAGGCCTCGACCTGTGCGTCCAGGGCGCATAGGCCCTGAATGTCGGACGCGGCATGCCAGGCCGCGGACAGGAAAGTCCGGTCGAAACCGGCCCAGCGGTGCCGCAACTGGCCTTCGACGAACCCGCTGACCTCGGCGCTGCGATCGCGCTGCACGCCACGTTGGCGACGAGGGTGCGACATTCCGGCGCCCAGGCGGCCATCGGCAACCAGGGTCTCCAGCCCCCATGACCAGGCCACCGCGCCCCCGGGGAAAAAGCTGTCGGCCTGTTGCAGGGCCAACAGACTGCTGTGCAAGGCATTCATGAACGCGACACTCGGCCGTCTGCCAGCATCGGTGCCAGGCGTTCGAGGTAATCGGCTTCCGGGCCGTGCAGCGGGATCTGTAGCTGGTCGTCGGCGAAACGCACTTTCCAGTGCATGTTGCCGGCGAAATACCCCAGCTCCAGCGCTGCAGCGGCGTCCCGGGGGCGCAGCGAGAGGTATTGCTGATCCTGCATCTGCACGACGATGGCTCGCTCGGCGTCGAGCATCAGCACCGAGCCATTGCGCAACTGCTGATGGCGCTCCAGGCGAATGGCGCAGTCGG
This sequence comes from Ectopseudomonas oleovorans, assembly GCF_029845265.1. Lineage (NCBI taxonomy): Bacteria > Pseudomonadati > Pseudomonadota > Gammaproteobacteria > Pseudomonadales > Pseudomonadaceae > Ectopseudomonas > Ectopseudomonas oleovorans. The sequence continues at coordinate 14,267 of NZ_JAOCLK010000013.1, read as the reverse complement.
TACCATGGTCGCTGGCCAGGCGCAGGCGATGGCGCTGGATGTCGCTGGCCGAAAGGCTCAGGGTTTCGACCCGGCCGTTGTGGCTGAGGTCATGCAGCCGTTCGGTAAGGGCTGGGTCGCTGGCCTGGCCGACGATGCGTTCGAGTATCAACATGGCGTGGTCTCCCGTGCCGAATTCAGATGGTCAGGTAGCGCAGGATGCGCTCGCGATCGAGGGTTTCATGCACCTCGCTGTGCACGAACTCGCCCTTCTCGAGGATCAAGTAACGGTCGGCCACGGCCATGGCGAACGACAGCACCTGCTCGGAGACGATCAAGGAAAACCCGCGTTCTTTTTTCAGCAGGTTCAGGGCGCGGGCAATGTCCTTGATGATCGACGGCTGGATGCCTTCGGTGGGTTCGTCGAGGATCAGCACCTTGGGGTTGGAGACCAGTGCCCGGGCGATGGCGAGCTGTTGCTGCTGGCCTCCGGACAGGTTGCCGCCCTTGCGTCGGCGCATCTCGAATAGCACCGGGAAATACTCGTAGATGTAGTTGGGGATCGGCGCGGCCGGTGCGGCCTGCATGCCGCTCAGAATGTTCTCTTCGACGCTCAGGTACGGAAAGATCATCCGCCCCTGGGGCACGAAACCGACACCTGCCGCGACCCGGTCGTAACTCTTGCGCCCGGTCAGTTCCTCGCCCGCCAGCCTGATGCTGCCACTGCGCGCGGGCAGCATGCCCACCAGGCTCTTGAGCAGGGTGGTCTTGCCCATACCGTTGCGGCCCATGATCGCCAGGGATTCGGTGGGCGCCAGAGTCAGCTCCAGATTGCGCAGCACGTGGCTGTCGCCGTAATACACGTTGAGGTTGTTGACGGTCAGCATGCTCAGTGCCCCAGGTAGACATCGATGACGCGAGGATCGTTTTGCACCTGGTCCATCGAGCCGTAGGCCAGGGTCTTGCCCTGGTGCAGAACGGTGACCTTGTCGGCCACCGATTTCACGAACTCCATGTCGTGCTCGATGATGACCATGGCGCGGCCCTTGGCGATCTGTTTGAGCAGGCCGGCGGTCTTCTCCCGCTCGCCGGCGCTCATGCCGGCCACCGGCTCATCCAGCAACAGCAGTTCGGGGCGCTGCATCAGCAGCATGCCGATTTCCAGCCATTGCTTCTGGCCGTGGGACAGCAACCCGGCCTTGCGGCTCAACTGGTCGTGCAGAAAGATCATCTCGGCGGTGCGTTCGATTTCGGCCTGCAGGGCCTTGTCCTGGCGGGCGAACAGGCAGTTGAAGATGCCGCGCTTGTCCGGCGAGGAGATGTCCAGGTTCTCGCGCACGGTCAGGTCTTCGTACACCGAAGGGTTCTGGAACTTGCGACCGACCCCGGCACGGGTGATCTGGTACTCGATCATGTTGGCCAGTTGCAGGTCCCTGAAGCGGATGCTTCCGGCGCTGGGGCGGGTCTTGCCGCAGATCATGTCCAGCAGGGTGGTCTTGCCGGCCCCGTTGGGACCGATCACCACGTGCACCTGGTTTTCCTCGACGTAGAAGTTGAGGTTGTCCACGGCCTTAAAACCATCGAAGGACACGGTCAGGTCTTCGACGCTCAGCAATATCGCACTCATGGCCGCTGCTCCTTGTTGCTAAAGCGCTGCAACAGCCCGGCCAGCCCCGTCGGCAGGAACAGCACAACGCCCATGAACAGGAAGCCGATGAAGTACTGCCAGAAGTTGACGAAGTTCTCCGACAGGTAGATTTTCGCCACGCCGATCAGCAGCGTGCCGTACACCGCGCCGACCAGTGATAGACGCCCGCCCAGTGCTGCGTAGATGACGATTTCGGTGGAGGGGATGATGCCCACCAGAGAGGGGGAGGCGAGGCCGACCTGGAGCGTGAACATCACCCCACCCAGGGCCGAAACCAGTGCGGCAACGGCAAAGATGAAGGCCTTGAACAACGCCGTGTTGTAGCCGGAGAAACGCACGCGGTCTTCCCGGTCACGGATGGCCACCACCACCTTGCCCAGGCGGCTGCGCAGAATGAGCCCGAACAGCGCCACGCAGCCGAGCAGCAGCAGAGTGGTGATCAGGTACAGGATCCAGGGGGTCTGGGGTGTCTGCAGGCTCAGGCCGAACGCGGTCTTGAAATCGGTCAGGCCGTTGACGCCCCCGGTATAGCCTTGCTGGCCGATGATCAGGATCGACATGATCGCGGCCAGGGACAGCGTGATGATGGAGAAATACACGCCATCAACGCGCTTCTTGAAGTAGGCGTAGCTGAACGCGAATGCCAGCAGCGGGGGGATGATCAGGATCGCCAAGAGGGTGAAAGTCGCTGACTCGAACGGCTTCCACCACCAGGGCAACGCCTCGACGCTGTTCCAGATCATGAAGTCCGGCAGGGCCGATCCGTAGAAGGCAGCCAGGGCACTGGCTGCTTCATCGTTGGCAGTCGCTTCCAGCTTGAGATACATGGCCATCATGTAACTACCCAGGCCAAAGAAGATGCCCTGGCCGAGGCTGAGGATGCCGCCGTAGCCCCAGATCAGCACCATGCCCAGCGCGCAGAACGCCAGGCTCAGGTACTTGCCGGCCTGCCCGAGGCGAAAGTCCCCCAGGCTCAACGGCAGGACGATCAGTAGCAGGATCGACAGCCAGATCAGGGCATGTCGCTCGAGCAGGGGTAACCAGCCCGCGCTGAGCCAGCGCGGAACACGGGAGGGGGCCTGAGGCCGGGCCAGTGGCTTTTCCGTCATGTCGTTCATCTCAACGTCTCACTTTCGCGGCAAACAGGCCGTTGGGGCGGAAGAACAGCAACACGATCACCACCATCAGGGTGATCGCCTTGGCCATGGAACCGGTGGTCAGATACTCCAGCGATATCTGCGTCTGGCCGATGGCGAAGGCGGAGAGAAAGGTTCCGAGCAGGCTTTCGACGCCGCCGAAGACGACGACGATGAAGGTGTCCACCAGGTACTGCTGGCCGCTCATCGGTCCCGTCGAGGCGAGCATGGTGAACGAGCTGCCGGCGATCCCGGCCAGGCCACAGCCCAGGGCGAATGTCACGGCGTCGACGCGAGCGGTGTTGATGCCCGCCGCACCGGCCATGGCACGGTTCTGGGTCACCGCGCGGATACGCAGCCCCCAACGACTGCGGTACAGGAAGAGGAACACCGCACCGGCAATGACGAACGTCAGGGCGATGATGAAGATGCGGTTGAGGGGCAGTTCCAGGGTCTCGCTGATCTTCCAGACGCCTTGCAGCCATTCCACCGTCGGCACGCTGACTTCCTTGGGGCCGAACACCTGGCGAAACACCTGTTGCAGCACCAGCGACAGGCCCCAGGTGGCCAGCAGGGTGTCCAGCGGGCGGTTGTACATGAAGCGGATGAAGCAGCGCTCCAGCAGAAGGCCGAAGGCAAAGGTCACCACGAAGGCGGCACCGATGCCGATGATGAAATACCAGCCCATGAGCTCGGGGAAATGGCGCTGGAACACCAGTGAGGTAACGTAGGTCATGTACGCCCCCAGCGCCATCAGCTCGCCGTGGGCCATGTTGATGACCCCCATCAGGCCGAAGACGATGGTTAGCCCCAGCGCCATCAGCACCAGTACCGAGAACAGTGAGAAGCCACTGAACACCTGCATGATCAGAATATCGAGAGTCATTGCGTCACTACCTGTCGCTGCACATGGGCGAACCCGTTTCAGGAACGCGGGACGACGGCCGCCGGCGCGAGGCGGGTCGCGCCGGGCCTAGCTTCACAGTTTCGGGAAGGGGTTGGGTTCTATCGGCGCGGACTCGTAGATCACGTCGACCTGGCCCTGGGCGTTGATGGCGCCGATGCGCGCGCGTTTCCACAGGTGATGGTTGTCCTTGTGCACCTTGACCTCACCTTCAGGCGCATCGAGCGTCAATTCCGAAGACGCCGCGATCACTGCTGGAACGTCGAAGCTGCCGGCTTTCTCCACGGCTTTCTTCCACAGGTACACCGCGGTGTAGGCGGCAGCCATCGGGTCGCCCACCACGCGTTTGTCGCCGTAGCGTGCCTTGAATGCGGCGACGAATTTTTCGTTGACCGGGTTCTCCAGACTCTGGAAGTAGCTCATGCAGGTCAGAAATCCCGTAAGGTTTTCGGCGCCGATGCCGGTGACCTCATCCTCGGTAACGGCCAGCGCCATCAGCGTCTGGTTGCTACTGTCGATGCCTGCGGCCTTGAGCTGTTTGTAGAACGCGACGTTGGAACCGCCGACGACGGTCGACAGGACGATGTCGGGCTTGGCGGCCTTGATCTTGTTGATGACCGAAGAGAATTCGATGCTGCCCAGGGGCAGGTAGTCCTCGCCGACGATCGAGCCGCCATGCTTGCTCACCGATGCACGGGCGAGCTTGTTGGTGGTGCGTGGCCAGATGTAGTCGGAGCCGATCAGGTAGACGCTTTTGCCCTTGTTGGCCATCAGCCAGCCAACCGCGGCCAGGGTTTGCTGCGAGGCTTCGGCGCCGGTGTAGATGATGGCCGGGGACTTCTCCAGCCCCTCGTAGAATGTCGGGTAGTACAGCAGGCCCTTGTTACGCTCGAAGACCGGCAGCATGGCCTTGCGCGAGGCTGAGGTGTGGCCACCGAACGTGACCACCACACGATCGCTTTCCAGCAGCTTGCGTGCCTTTTCCGCGAAGGTCGGCCAATCGCTTGCACCGTCTTCGACGATCGTCTCGATGGTCTTGCCCAGCACGCCGCCGCTGGCATTGATTTCATCGATGGCGAGTTTTTCCGCATCCACCACCGAGGCTTCGCTCATGGCCATGGTGCCGGTGAGCGAATGGATGATTCCCACCTTGACGGTTTCTGCTGCCTGCGCCTGGCTGACCAAGGCAAGTGGCAACAGGCTGAAGGCCCCTAGAAACAGAGCGCGCTTGATCAAACGGTACGTGTCGTTGTGCATTTCATTTTCCCCCTGGAATGAAAAAAGCCCGACGTCCCGGTCAAACGAATAACCGGGAGGTCAGGCTTCTTGTGCCGAATCTGGCGGGACAACTGTGTCCGATCCAGTCGTACGCTGCTGTCTCCCTACTTGCCAAGTGGGCGTAGGGCAGGCAGTCAGCGTGATGTCTCGAGAGGGTGATTGCAAAGGGGGTGCCAATTACCCGAGATGGCCTGATCAGGGCTACCTCGTTATTCCCTACATTAATTGCACGACGAACCGGTCTTGCGCTGTTGTGGTGCAAGTGCTGCGCCTTTGCACCAAGATCGTCAGCGCTTCATGCGGCTCATGCTGCCGATAAACCACCGCTCCCGTGGCCGGGTTCGACGAGCCGGCCGATGAAAAGGGCAATGGCCCACAATCTGCATACAGGTGCATTACCCTCGCAGGGTTTCTTGTCACACGCCCATTTCCGGCAGGTGTGGAAGGCCCCTCGCATGACCGGCCTCGACAGCGCAGTCGCGCCGGTTTCAGGCACAGACAGCCTGATTGCAGCCGTGAACCTCACGGTCAGCGCTCACCGACTTTTTGCATGATGACTCTTTGCCGAGGGCTCGCCTCCTGACGGATACTGGCGCTTGGCCTCACGTTGAACAAGGTTGATTAGGCATGGCGATCCGCATAGGCGGTCTGTTTTCCGATACTGGTGTCACGGCGGCCGCCGAGCGCTCGACAATGCGCGGCGCGCAATTCGCGATCGAGCAGATCAATGCAACCGGTGGCGTAGGGGGGCAGCCTCTTGAGCTGATCACCCGCAACCCCGATTCGACCCCGGCGCTGTATGCCATGCATATCGAGTCGTTGATCCGCGAGGAGAACCTGCGCTTCTTCTTCGGCTGCTACACCTCCGCCGCCCGCAAGGCCGCACTTCCGATCGTCGAGCGCCATGACGCACTGCTGATGTACCCGGTGTACTACGAAGGCTTCGAGTATTCGCGCAACATCATCTACACCGGCGCGACCCCCAATCACAACACCGTGCCGCTGGGTAATTACATGCTCGATCACTTCGGCAACCGGGTATTGATGATCGGCTCCGAGTACGTTTACCCCTATGAGACCAACCGGCTGATGAGCGACCTGCTATACGAACGGGGAGGCACCAAGCTGGGCGAATATTACCTGCCGCTGAAGAACGCCCGGCCCGAGGACTTCGCCAAGCTCATGGTCAAGGTCAGGGAACTGCAGCCGTCCTTCATCTTCTCCACCGTCGTCGGCGAATCCATGGCGCACCTGTATCAGGCCTATGCCGATGCCGGTTTCGATCCGGCCAGCATGCCGATCGCCAGCCTCACCGCCAGCGAGACCGACATCAAGCAGATGGGCGTTCATCTGGGGGCCGGGCACATATCGGCGGCGACCTACTTTCAGTCGGTCGACAGCGCGATCAACCGTCAGTGCATCGCCGAGTATCGTGCCCTGTTCGGCCAGGAGCAGGTCACCGACCGGTGCTGGGAAGCCGCCTACTTCCAGACCCACCTGTTGGCCAAAGCAATACTCATCGCAGGCAGTACCGAGGTCGATGACCTGCTGCAAGCGATGCGCGGCCTGGAATTCGAGGCACCTCAGGGGCGCGTGCGGGTCGATGCGCACAATCATCACACCTACCTGTTCTCGCGCATCGGGCGGGCCAACGCCGAGGGACAGTTCGACATCCTCTATGAAAGCCAGAGCGCGCTCAAACCCGACCCATACGCCATTGCGCCGCGCTTGAATGACGGGTACTCCGGGAGGCCGCTATGACCTTGCGCGCGGCCAAGAAACGGCAACGCAGTGACAGCAGCGCAGGGATCAAGGATGTGCGCGATATCTGCGTGCTGGTGGTGCATCCGGATGATGAGGATGGTCGTAACCTGATTGCGCAACTGCAGCGCATCGGCTGTCAGGTACGGGTGCAATGGCCCATTCCCGAGCGACTCAATACCGAGGTCGACGTGATCGTGCTGGCGGTATCCCCGGAAAGCCTGTCGACCAAGACACCCTGGCTGCTGCATGCCAGCACGCCACCGATCATCCCGGTGATCGCCTATGAAAACCCGATCATCGTCGAGGCGTTGCTGCAGCTCAATGCCTGCTCGGTGATCCCGTCGCCTGTTCGCTCGTTCGGCCTGCTCACGGCCTTGGCGCTGACCTTGAACCAATCGCGCAAGGCGCGTGAGCGTGAAAAGCACGTCAAGCGGCTGGAGGGGCGGATGGCCGTGATACGCACCGTGCAGCAGGCCAAGATCATCCTGATCGAAACCAAGGGCATGTCGGAAATCGACGCCTACAACGCCTTGCGCGATCAGGCCATGGCCAAACGCGTACCGGTGGAAAAGATCGCCGAGGCGTTGGTCAAGGCCCACGAGCTGTTTCAACAAGCGTGATCCCGAGCGTCCGGCCCGGTGGGCCGGACCCTCTTTCTGCGCGCTGGTCGCCATACGCCCTGATTCGGCAGGTATGGGGCCCCGCGCAGTGGCCGGCCTGGACAACGGGGTCCTCCGGAGCGAGCCGTACCTGCGCAAGCGCGCAACTGGCTCGAGTCAATGGTTGCCTGCCTGAGCGCGGCAGCCTTCAACTCATACCTGGAGAACTCCCCATGTCCGTGAAACGCCCGAGCAAGGCTGATTTTCTGATTGCAGCGCAAGACCATGGTTACCACCTGAGCGACGCACAGATGGCGTCGTTTCTCTCCCTGGCCGATGAAACCCTGAGTTCTTACGAAGCCATCGACGCGCTTTATGCGGCGACGGTGGCGCAGCAACCTCCGCAGCGCGACCATAGCAAGGTGGCCGATGCCGATAATCGGCACGGCGCCTGGTACGTGAAAACCCATATTGCGGGCGCCGCTCAAGGCCCGCTGGCTGGCAAGACCGTGGTGATCAAGGACAACGTTTCCGTGGCCGGCGTGCCAATGGCCAACGGCTCGCTCAGCCTGGACGGCTACATTCCCTCAGAGGATGCAACTGTGGTCAGACGCCTGCTCGCTGCGGGCGCGACGGTGGTCGGCAAGTCGGTTTGCGAGGATCTGTGCTTCTCCGGCGCCAGCTTCACCGCCGCCAGTGGACCGGTGAGAAACCCTTGGGATCCGAGCCGCAATGCCGGTGGTTCCTCCAGCGGCAGTGCCGTGCTGGTGGCGCTCGAGGAGGTCGACATGGCGATTGGCGGAGATCAGGGCGGATCGATCCGCATGCCCTCGGCCTGGAGCGGCATCGTCGGCCACAAGCCAACCTACGGCCTGGTGCCTTACACCGGGGCTTTCCCCATCGAAAGAACCATCGATCACGTCGGCCCGATGGCCAACAACGTGCATGACGTGGCGCTGATGCTTGATGTCATAGCGGGAGCCGACGGTCTCGACTCCCGCCAGAAGAACCCACCGGCCGTCGCCTGTATGGCCACCCTGGATCAGGGCGTGGCCGGGCTGCGCGTCGGCGTGCTGCGTGAAGGTTTCGCGATTCCCGGCGTGTCCCAGGCCCAGGTGGATGCTCAGGTCAGAGCAGCGGTTGCCCAGTTGCAAAGCCTTGGCGCGACGGTAGGCGAAGCCAGCGCACCCTGGCACTCGGGCGTGGCGCTGGACATGTGGAACGTCATCGCCACCGACGGAGCGGCGTATCAGATGCTGCAAGGCAACGGCTACGGCATGAACGTGGAAGGCTTTTACGACCCGGACATCATGAGCTACTTCGGTGCCAAGCGCCGTGAGCACGCCGATGCCTTGTCCAGCAGCGTTCGGGCCGTGGCCTTGACCGGCCACTACAGCCTGAACAACCTGCACGGCGCCTACTACGCCAAGGCGCGCATGCTGGTGCCGGAACTCACTCGCCAATACGACGAGGCGTTCAAGGATTTCGATGTGCTGGTGATGCCGACCATGCCCTTCGTGGCGACCCCGCTGACCGCCGCGGATGCGCCGATCGAGGAGTACGTGCATAGCGCGCTGAACATGCTCACCAATACCGCACCGTTCGACCTCACCGGCCACCCGGCGACCTCGATTCCCACCGGCCTGGCGGATGGGCTGCCGGTGGCCATGATGATCGTCGCGCCACGTTTCAAGGACGCCCTGGCCCTGCGCGTGGCGCACGCCTATGAGCAAGCCCGTGGCCCATTCCCCAAACCGCCGCGTCGTTGAAGCCTTGCGCCGATGATCCGAGCGTCAGTCCTTTTCTCAGCATCCAGGAGTGTTTTCATGCAACCCACTCGATCGATACGACTTTCTCTGGGCGCAGCCTTGTGCCTGCTGCCGCTGTTCGCCTTTGCCCATCCGGGGCATGGTGAATCGGGCCTGCTGGCGGGTGTGGGCCACCCCCTGGGCGGAATGGACCACCTGCTGGCAATGTTCGCGGTCGGTCTCTGGGCCGCACAACAAAGCGGCAGGGCGTGCTGGCTGCTGCCCGTCATCTTCGTCGGCGGCATGTTGTTCGGTGGCCTGCTGGGGTTCGATGGGATCGCCATTGCCTACCTGGAAACCGGCATCGCGGCCTCGGTGCTCGCCTTGGGGTTGTTGGTCGCTGCAGCGGCGCGCCCACCGGTAGCGCTTGCCCTGGGCATCACCGGCCTCTTCGGGCTGGCTCACGGCATGGCCCATGGTCTCGAATTGCCGGAGATGAGCAGCCCGGCGGCGTATGCGATCGGTTTCGTGATCGCGACCTCGACTCTTCATGCTGCCGGCTATGCGCTGGCCCGCTGGTTTCCGATCAAGGCGGCCGTGCTGACCCGAGTGCTCGGGTTGGCTTCAGCGGGAGCGGGGGGTGTGTTATTGGCAGGTTGACCTAGGGGACTGGCCCGTAAGCGTGTGTGAACCAGGCCAACCCTGGTTATCCAGGGTTGGCTGCTTGCTGAACGTTGGTCAAGAGGTACTAATTCCGCACGACATCCGCAGAGGCAGTGAAAGGTGGGATCGAGCACTCGACAAACCATCACTGACCGTTCAGTGTTTCCTGGCCCATATTGAGCCGCGCTAGTAGGGAATGTTAGGCGAGCCGTGCGTGTCCTCAGTTGTCGAAGGCCGCTGGTAGTGCTGGCCGCCCGTCTGACGGCAATCCACTGGCACCTGGGGTTGCCGCGTTTTCATCTTCTGGACAGGCATTGAGCATGATCGAGAGACTGGACCATCTGGTACTGACGGTGGCGGATATCGACGCCACCGTCGATTTCTATGAGCGCGTACTGGGCATGCGCCACGAGCGTTTCGGCGCCGGGCGCAGTGCTCTGCTATTCGGTCAGCAGAAATTCAATCTGCATCAGGCCGGGCGTGAGTTCGAGCCCAAGGCGATCAAGCCGACACCAGGCGCCATCGATCTGTGCCTGATCACCCTGTGGCCACTGGAGCGAGTCATGGCCCATCTGGCCGAGCAGGGCGTGACGGTGGAAGAGGGGCCGGTGGCGCGCACCGGCGCCATTGGCCCTATCGAGTCGGTGTACTTTCGCGACCCGGACGGCAATCTGATCGAAGTGAGCCGTTATCCCGCATAGGGAGGGCTTCTTGCTTGCAGCGGCGCCTCGGCATCCACGTGCTGAGGTCGAGGTGCCGAACGTTGCAAAACGTGCAGCAGCGAAACGGCGCCTGCTGAAATATCTTGAACCGTAAAGGTTCTAAACGGGTCAGGTTCTATTACCGAGTCACTCAATTGGTATAGAACTCATGATCAAGAAATGTTTGTTTCCCGCAGCCGGTTACGGCACCCGTTTTCTTCCCGCTACCAAGTCGATGCCCAAGGAAATGCTCCCGGTGGTCGACACCCCGTTGATCCAGTATGGCGTCGAAGAAGCACTGCAAGCCGGGCTGCATGAAATTGCCATCGTCACCGGCCGTGGCAAGCGTTCGCTGGAAGACCACTTCGACATCAGCTACGAGCTGGAACACGAGATTTCCAACACCGGCAAGGAAAAATCCTTAAGTGGTGTACGCCACCTGATCGATCAATGCACCTTCTCCTACACCCGCTAGGTGGAGATGAAGGGCCTGGGCCACGCCATTCTGACCGGTCGCCCGTTGATCGGCGACGAGGCGTTCGCCGTGGTGCTGGCCGATGACCTGTGCCTGAACCTGGAAGGCGACGGCGTGCTGGCCCAGATGGTCAAACTCTACGAACAGTTCCGCTGCTCCATCGTCGCCACTCAGGAAGTACCGATGGATGAGGTTTCGCGCTACGGCGTGATCGCCGGCGAAGCGCTGCGCGACGACATCTTCCGCATCGAGCGAATGGTGGAGAAAACCAACCCCGAAGATGCGCCGTCGAACCTGGCGATCATCGGCCGCTACATCCTCACGCCGGATATCTTCGAACTGATCGAGCAGACCGAACCGGGCAAGAGCGGTGAGATCCAGATCACCGACGCGCTGATGAAGCAGGCCCAGCAGGGCTGTGTGCTGGCCTACAAGTTCAAGGGTCGCCGCTTCGATTGCGGTTCGGCCGAAGGCTACGTGCAGGCCACCAACTTCTGCTTCGAGAATCGCCACAAGACTCATCCGGTGATGACTGCGAGCCCGCAGCTGAAGGCCGTCTGAACACCAGCGAAAGGAGGAGTGAAGGATGAACGACAAGACCCTGCCGCCTCAGCATCAGCAGCGGCAACCTGGTGTCGAACACACCATGCACCCTGAGCCGATCTACCTTGCCGATGATTACCGCGCCGCCGGCAAACTGACCGGCAAGGTGGCGATAATCACAGGCGGCGACAGCGGTATTGGTCGCGCTGTCGCCGTGCACTACGCCCTGGAAGGCGCCAAGGTTGCATTGGTTTACCTGAACGAGGATGAAGATGCGCAGCAAACCCTCGACGAGGTGAAACATCACGGCGGCGAAGCTATCGCCCTTGCTGGTGACGTGGGCGACAGCGGCTTCTGCCAGTGCGTGGTCGACGCGGTGATCGCCAAGTGGGGACGTATCGACATCCTCATCAACAACGCCGGCGAACAGCATCCCGAGCATAACCTTGAGGCCCTCGACCAGGCGCAGTGGGAGCAAACCTTCCGCACCAATATCTTCGCCATGTTCCACCTGACCAAGGTCGCGCTGGAGCATCTGCAGCCGGGCTCGAGCATCATCAATACCAGTTCGGTGACGGCCTACAAGGGCAACCCGATGCTGCTCGACTATTCCTCGACCAAGGGCGCGATCACCTCGTTCACCCGCTCGCTGTCGATCAACCTGGCGCCACGTGGCATTCGCGTCAATGGCGTTGCACCCGGGCCGATCTGGACGCCGCTGATCCCGTCCACCTTCAGCGCCGAGAAGGTCTCCGAGTTCGGCGCCGACACGCCGCTGGGGCGCCCCGGACAACCTGCAGAGGTTGCCCCGGCATTCGTTTATCTGGCCAGCATCGATGCCTCTTACGTCACCGGGCAGATGCTGCATGTCAACGGCGGCAGCGTGGTCAACGGCTGATGAAAAAAGCCTGAACGACTCGTGGCAGAGCCTGCCTAAATTTTATGTAGAGGCAATAACGCCTCGCGGGCCACCACAGTTCCGTCAGCAGCTGCAGGAGCACAGCAGCCGCAGTGTTGAGTTCGAAAGAGTCATACTACGCACGCAGCTGTAGCGGCAACTGCAGGAGAGGGCGGTTCAGCCCGTTGTGCAGGCTGTCGAAGAGAAAAGTGCGCAGACGGTTCGGCGTTACTCGCGTTATGGCTTAAAGTAACCGGTCGCGAAAGAACCGTCATGGCCATAGCCATGAAGGGCTTTCATTCTTTACAAATAAGTGTGTGGTGAAGATGAACAAGCCTTTCATTTCGCTGTGCCCTGAAATTACTCGGGCACATGCGCTGACGCTGATGGAGTGGTTGCAGGATGAGCGCGTCACCTGCTATCTGAGCGACTCGCGTCATGTTTCCCGTTCCATCGCGGAAGTCATCGATCGGACGCAGTTGCCGATCCTGACCCATCTGTTCAACCGGGGCGGTCGTTTCTTTATGGCCTATAACCGGCATGACGAGCCGGTGGGCTTTGTCCGTCTGATCAAGACGGGCCTGGAGTGCGAGATCGTCCTGGCCATCGGAGACAGCGACAAATGGGGCCGAAATCTCGGCGCCCGCACGATCCGCGAAGGCATGAAACTGGCCTTTCTCGACATGCGCGCCGAGAAGCTTATCGCCAAGATCCACCCGGACAACGTGCGCTCGCTGAAAGCTTTTGTGCGCAGCGGTTTTATGCTCGAGAACGAAACGCCGACATTGAAATCGTTTTCCATGACGGCGGGGAGTTATCGCCAGCTCCTGCGCGAAAGTGCCGGTACCGACGTTACAGGAATCCAAATCACTGAAATCGACAAGGCCAGGCTCGAGAACCTAATCGCACTCGAGGAGGGGCCGGCCATTGTCGAGCTCGAACATGAGCTCGAGCGTGCCGTTGTCGTCAAGCCAGAGGAAGTGGCACGCAATGTCGTCACGATGAACTCCAAGGCCTTGCTGCAACTGGACGACGAAGAGATCGAAGTGGCCTTGGTCTATCCCGAAGACGCCGACAGCTGCGCCGGCAAATATTCGGTGTGTTCCGATATCGGCGCGGCCATTCTCGGCTACCAGGAGGGAGACGCCATCGACTGGCGGATTTCCGATCGGACTCTCCGGATCGAGATCAGTAAAGTGCTTTATCAACCGGAAGCTGCGGGCGATTACCACCTGTAATCGCTCCTTTGGCTCATCGTTACTTCATCAGGCATACATTTTTTGATGCCTGATGAGGGCGGGCCATCTGTTCTGAAGGCCTTAGGGAATTAGACCTGAGAAGCGATTGACCTGGGATCGTTGAAAGCGGATCTCCTGTGGCGCTTGTTGAAAAAAGAGAGCAAGGTTTTCATAAATAAATCAATAGCATAGGCGTTAAATAGTTTAAAAAGTAGACTGCGCTGGCGAAAACTCCGCTCATAGTCTACTTTTTGATCATGTTTGCGTAGTGTTATGGGAATTATCTATGACCGACCAGCTAACTCCTGGAGAACTCGTAGTCGCGAAAGGAAAGCTCGCAAAAGTTCAGCAAATATTCAGCCCTAAGAACATCAGGGTAATCGTTAGCGCATCTGGCGAAGCGTTAATGGTTTCTATGCGCGACATCGAAAGAATTGATTTAAATGCAGGGATAACGCCCGATAATAATGACACCGTATGGGATATAAATAACTATACGGAAGATGCGCTATTGCTGGCTGCTGCGCGTTTCAATGTAATTAAGCAGTGGAAAGCAGGTGAAGTAACTACCAGTCAGGCTTGCTTGCTGCTTAATTCATCGCGAAGCTATTTTTTTAAAATGGCTAGGAGCTATGACGAAAGCATCGGCCCGCTATCATTGGTTCTCCAGAGGCGGGGAGTTAAGAAAGGTAT